>JBBFLK010000025.1 GCA_037479115.1 Anaerohalosphaeraceae bacterium
GCATCGCGCAAGTCTTGAATTTAGAAAATGCTAAAATTATTTTTTGGAAACGGCAAAGTTTTGAGAAAACTTTCAAGTTATCCAGATATTCACTATATAAACGAACTCCACTTGTCTGTATCTATGCGCTCTTTTCGGGCAGAAAATGTATCTTTATTTGTAAAACAACTCTTAGATCGGAAAAGTACAGACGCTCGGCGTACTTTGTCAACCCTTGACCGCTATCCTATCGTTCTGACAAGAGATCTCTCTGCTGCTAAGTCATGGCTTCGGCAAAAAGCCAGAGGTACCGAGCGATATGGAATGGTGGTTTCTTCCCAAGCAGAGCGTCTAAAACCCTATGCCATCGATGTTAAATCCCCCATGAATCCTATCCATTGGTTTCTGAATGACAAGGACGATGTCCGGTCTTCATACTATCTCGAAGACGTGGCTACTGAGTTTGATATCCAAGGATTAGAGCTTGATTGGACATGCGTAGCGTGGGATGCTGATTTTCGGTATTCCAATGATGGTTGGCAACATTGGGCTTTCAGTGGTAAACGTTGGAATCAAATAGTAAAACCTGAACGACGATTATACCAGCAAAACACGTACCGTGTTTTGCTAACTCGAGCGAGGCAAGGAATGGTTCTTTTTGTTCCAATGGGTTGTAAAAACGACCCGACGCGAAACCCACAGTTTTATGAAAATACTTATCGGTTCCTAAAAGAAGAAATTGGGATTCCTGAGATTTAGAAATTATGCGGCTAAGCTGTCAGAAACTCTTCCTTCTTTGTTTAATCGGATATTTCTTGAATAGTTTTTTGCTCTATTTTCCGATAGCTTTAAGAAAAACTCCCTTATTCGTAAAAGTGCACAGTTTTTTGATTCTACTATGCAATAAAAACACGCTTATGGAAAAAGGACTATCCGTTTATGAGAATCATCTATACCAATCGACAAGTTAATATTTTCCATCATTGGCATATACTCATTCCCCTCTTCGTCTCTTGATAGCCATATCTGATAATCGTCAAAAGACTTCTTTTCAAGTTCAGATAGAACTTTTTTAAAATAACCGACAGTCATAATTGACAAATTATCATATCTTTTCTTCATAATCATTTTCCTGAGTTTCCTTTTGCTTTTCAATGTTACTGATGACGTATTGGTAATAATTTTTATTAGCAATTGCTTCTTGAGGATCTGAACATTCTTCTATGCAATCTGCTGATTGACAATAACCAGTTTCGATATACTCAATAGTAGCCTCCCAAATGTGCAGACGTTCATAGAGACATTCAAGAATGTGCTCCACATCATCCCGCTTTAAATATAATTTGACAAAACACCGCATTTGTATCCCTTATGACATCTAATCCTGGCAATCTGACCTGAGAAATCAACGGACTATGAGTCACGGTGTGAAAATAAGAAGAAAGGAAAGAAATCTTTAACAGGGCTTAGAGGGATTTCCGCCTTCCTCCTTCACTCAAAACTTCGGAGGACAGGTCGCGGGAATAAGGGTGGATTTTGCCGGACTAATTATTTCAGCAGGGGAGGCATTTGGGTTTGAGGTCGGCGGCGGCGCTGCGATGGGCCAGGACGGCGGCGCGGAGTCCTGCGGCAACGGCGGCGAGGGTTTCCAGCTGCTCGTTCGGAATGGGATTGTCGGCGGCTCGCCAGAGCAGAACAAACCCGACGGCACATCCGAGCACCCCCAGCGGCACAGCCGACAGCGAAACCTGTTTGAGCACGCCGGGCGGGGCCTGCATCCCCAGCGACAGGAGCCGTTTGGCCGAACAGATGCGTCCGGCCAAGGCGACGGCCGTTGCGGTCTCAACGGGAAACCACTGCTGCAGCTCATCGCGTCCGACGGCGAAAGCCCCCTGCGGAGCGGCGGCAATGTGGATATCGAAGCCCCCCTTTTCAAGCAGAAACACGGCCACCCCCGCATCGGGAATGCGCGACCGGATGGACTGGGCGGCCTTGTCGAGCAGGGTCTCGAGCGTGCCGCAGCCGAGAAGCGTTTCGTAAAAACCAGCCGCAAAGGTCAGCCGGGCAAGTTTCTGGGCGAATTGGCCGTGGGCGGCCACCATATCCTGACAGAGGATTTCTATCTGCTGATTGAGTCGGCGCTGGCGGGAGCGAAGGGCTCGAATGACGGCCAGCGCACGCTGATTTCGACGTTGTGCCAAGCGAGTTCTCCTGCAAAACCTTCCACAATTTACCTATACCGTCATCGGCGATTCATCGGGCCGGCTTAAGCGGGAAAAACAGGAATACAAGAAGACAAGAATACAGGAATACAAGGGAGACAGGTAGTCAGGGGGCAGCAAATCAAACAGAAACGGCGGATTCCGATTGGAGATTTCGAGCTTGTGAAGGTACATTTAATAGAAAGGATTTTCCGATATTCAGATATTTCAGGGCGAGAATGTCTATGAAAGATGTGAAAAAGCGGATTGAAGAGCTTCGGGAGGAGATACGCCGGCACGACTACTTATATTATGTATTGAATCAACCGGAGATATCCGACCGTGAATATGACAAATTGTTTGCTGAATTGAAGAAACTGGAAAGCGAACATCCGGAATTGATTGTGCCGACCTCGCCGACCCAGCGGGTGTCGGAACAGCCGGTGGAGGGCTTCGAGCCGGTGCAGCATGCAATCCCGATGCTTAGTATCGACAATACATACAGCGAAGAGGAGCTGCGGGAGTTTGACCGGCGGGTAGCCAAGGGGCTGGAGGGAGCAGAGTATTCCTATACGGTGGAGCTGAAGATTGACGGGCTGGCTATCAGTTTGCGGTATGAAGAGGGGATACTCCGGCAGGCGGCCACACGCGGGGACGGACGGACGGGGGACGATGTGACGGCCAACGTGCGGACGATTCGGGCGATTCCGCTGGAGCTGAAGAATAAGGAGGCGGCGCCGGAGGTGCTGGAGGTGCGGGGGGAGGTGTATATGTCCAAAAAGGCGTTTGCGGAGCTCAACGAAGAGCGGATGGAGGCGGGCGAGCCGACCTTTGCCAACCCGCGGAATGCGGCGGCCGGCTCGCTGAAACTGCTGGATGCGCGGATTACGGCGACGCGAAAACTGGCGTTTTTTGCCTATTCGCTGGGACAGGTGAGCCGACCGCTGGCCAAGACGCATTATGAAGCAATGCAGAAGCTGCGGGATTTCGGCATTCCGGTTAATGAGCATATTCGGCACTGCCGGACGATTGAGGAGGTAATAGAGGTCTGTCAGGGCTGGGCGGGAAGGAAAGAGCGCCTGGCGTATCCGATTGACGGGATGGTGATTAAGGTCAACCGGTACGACCAGCAGGAGATTTTGGGCTACACGGGGCGGGCGCCGCGCTGGTGCATTTCGTATAAGTTTGCGCCGGAGCAGGCGGAGACAGTGGTGGAATCGATCGATGTGCAGGTCGGCAAAAGCGGGATTCTGACGCCGGTGGCGAATCTTCGGCCGGTGCCGCTGGCGGGCACGACGGTCAAGCGAGCCAGCTTACACAATTTTGAGCAGCTGGCCAAACTGGATGTACGGTGCGGCGATACGGTGGTGATTGAAAAGGCCGGCGAGATTATTCCGCAGGTCGTGGCGGTCAAACACCAGCAGCGAAATCTCTTCGAGAGCCGGCCGTTTGAGGTGCCCAAAACCTGTCCGGCGTGCAATCAGCCGGTGAAAAAAGACGAAAACGGGGTCTATATCCGGTGTGTCAATCCGCACTGTCCGGCCCAGATACGGGAGCGGCTGGAGCATTTTGCGGGCAAGGGGCAGATGGATATCGAGCATCTGGGGCCGGCACTGATTGACCAGCTGGTCAGCCGGGGGCTGGTGAAGACCTATGCGGATATCTATCGGCTTCGGCTGGACCAGCTGGCGTCGCTGGAGCGGATGGCGGCCAAGAGTGCTTCAAATGTGCTGGCGAGCATCGAGGAAAGCAAGCGTCGTCCCCTGTGGCGGCTGATTGCGGGGCTGGGGATTCGGAATATCGGCACCCAGTCGGCGCAGATTCTGGCCAACGAGTTCGGCTCGCTGGAGGCCCTGATGGAGGCGTCGGTGGAGCGTCTGCAGCAGATTGAACAGATCGGGCCGGTCGTGGCGCAGAGCGTTTATGACTATTTCCACAATCCGGAGAACGTCCGGGTGCTGCGGGAGCTGCTGGCGGCGGGTGTTTGTCCGACGGTTGAACAGGTCAAACAGTCCGATACGCTGGCGGGCAAGACGATTGTGGTGACCGGCACCCTCAAGCACTTTACCCGTCAGCAGATTGAGCAGACCATTCAGGCACACGGGGGCAAGCCGTCCTCTTCGGTGAGCAGGAAGACCTCGTTTGTGGTGGCAGGCGAGAACGCGGGCAGCAAACTGGACAAGGCCCGGCAGCTGGGGGTGGAGGTGATTGACGAGGAGGAGTTTTTGCGGCGGATTGGTCAGCGCCGGCAGCCGTAGAGGCCGCGGGAGCGAATATAGTCCAGCACGGACGCCGGCAGCAGGCCGGTGACATCCTGCCCCTGTGCCAGGCGGCGGCGAATTTCGGTGGCGCTGATGTCCAGGAGGGGGACGGGGACGATGTGGTCCTGGAGCCGGCGGATTTGTTCGGCCGTAAAATAGGGTTTGCAGGGGGTAAAATCGGGTTTTGGATAGCCCGCCCGGTACATTACCGCCAGTGTGCAGAGGGTCATCAGCCGGTCAATCCGGTGCCAGCGGGGCAGGTCTTTGACGGCATCGGCCCCAACCAGCCAAATCAGCGATGCAGAAGGCAGGCGGCGGCGGAATTCCTCCACGGTATCCACGGTAAAACTCGGTGCAGGCCGATGGTATTCGCAATCGCTCACCTGAAACTCTTTCCATCCTTCCAGGGCCAGCCGGAGCATGTTCAGGCGGTCCTGTTCGGAGGCGGCCGGCGGTTCGGACTTATGAGGGGAACGGCGGGCGGGAATGAAAATCACCTGCTCGGCACTCAGATGACGGCGGGCGGCTTCGGCGACCTGCAGATGGCCGCTGTGGACCGGGTCGAATGTCCCGCCGAAGAGTACAATCTTGTTTTGCATTGCCTCAAAACTCACAACAACCTGTGGAAACTTGCCGACAGCTGTATCTTATCGGAAGAAATTTTTTTCAAAAACAAAAAATTTTCCTAAATGAAACAAGCCGTTCTCTGTCAGAACCTATTCGAAAAGAGTCCCGAAGGAAATCGGTGGAAGAGTTTTTTCGAACTCTCTTGTCTACGGGCATGAAAGAGGGGTTTTGACGCATTTTAAGAAATGATTGTTTTTGACGAGAACGGCTGAATGCATACGGTTCATTGAAAGAACCAAGAGCCTTTTGTATGCCTTCGGAAGAGAAATGGACCGTCAAAACGCCGCATCTCTGATGAAAAAAATGAAGGAAGATTGAACTTTTTGTCGATAATTCTGTATAATCACCATCGATGAAATGCTCTTTGTCAAAGCCAAGACAGCAAAGAAAAAAGTACAGATAAACCCGAAAGGAGGTGACTGAAGAATGGCAAAGAAAGCCGCAAAGAAAGCCGCCAAGAAAACAGCCAAGAAGAAAGTCGCCAAGAAGAAAAAATAACACCCACACAACTGTGGCGCACAAAGAGGGTTTTGCAGGAACTGCAAAATCCTCTTTTGTTTTTCGGACAGACCCCCCTAAAATTATTTGGTAGTCCCTAAAGAAAAAGTTTTATAAGTATTTGTTAACAAATGATTTAATAAATGCTTCCGCCTTCGCTGGCATACTGGTGAATCACATCAGCCGCCTCCTGCCGCAGCAGGTCCAGATGAACGTTGATTCCCCTCTTCTCCAGACCCGCACACCAATCTGAAGGTTTGTGTCCTTCATCAAACCCGGCTCTGCGTGCGTCTTCCTCGCGGGCGGCACAGACCACATAAGAGATACCTGACCACGGAATCGCCCCCAGACACATCGCACAGGGCTGGCAGGAGGAATACAATTCATAGCGTCCGCCTGAAGGACAGGAAAGCCGGTGTTTGCCGACAGTCTTCTGGGCCAGAGAAAGGGCCGTAATTTCCGCATGGGCGATACTCAGACCGCAGGAAGCAACCAGATTGACGCCCGCGGAAATCAATCGTCCGCTGTTTTGTTCAAAGACAGCGGCGGCAAACGGTCCGCCGGTGCCGTGTTCGATGTTCATCCGGGACAGGCCGATGACCCATTTCATCTTTGCTTCGGCGGAGGGGAATGATGGCTGGAAGGACTGCAGAAGATCCTGCAGCCACACCGGCAGGCTGACGGAAAAGACTGTTTCCATTTCTCTTATCCTTTCTTACGGCTGGGCCGAAGCGGGCCTGTTTTTGCTTGCTTTTATCCCTTGGGATGATAGGTTTTTCTTTATCTGAAAAGGCTTTGGACGAAATCGCAAGACTTTTTTGAGTTTGGCAGCTGAATCATGACGATACAGGGACAATTCCGAACGGCCACCTGTCAGTTTCCGGTGTGTTCTGATATTGCAGCCAATGCGGAACACATCCGCTCGCTGATGAAGCAAGCCGCCCGGGAAGGGGCGGATGTTGTTCATTTTTCCGAGTGTGCCCTCAGCGGGTATGCGAGCGTGGATTTTGAGACGTTTGAGGGCTTCGACTGGGACCTGCTCCAAAAGGAGACCTTGACGATTGCGGCGCTGGCGTCAGAGCTGCGGATTTGGGTGGTTTTGGGGTCGAGTCATCGGCTTACGGCACCGCATAAACCGCACAATAGTCTTTATTTGATCAGTCCGGAAGGGAAGATTGCCGACCGCTATGACAAACGGTTCTGCACGGAATGGGATTTGAAACACTACACACCCGGCAATCACTTTGTCTATTTTAACATTCACGGGATAAAATGTTCTTTGCTAATTTGTTTTGACCTTCGGTTTCCGGAGCTGTATCGGGCGCTGTACAAAGAAGGGGTCAAGGTGATTTTTCAATCCTTTTATAATGCCCGCCAGCAGGGCCCGAGCATCCATTCCGAAATTATGCGTCAGACGATGCAGGCCAATGCGGCCGACAACGGATTCTGGGTGAGCATGTCCAACTCCTGCGGCTGGTACTGTCCGTATCCGTCCTGCTTTATCCAGCCCGATGGGCGAATTCTTGCTCAATGCCCGGAGCATCAGGAGGGGATGATTGTCAACACGGTGGATTTGAGTCAGACATTTTATGACCCGTCCGGGCCATTCCGGGATTTGGCAATTCAGGGGATTTTGACCAATGGTCCGGGAGAGATTGCCGATGAACGGTCTGGCAATCGAACCTGTTTATGAAGGGCTGCGGTGAAGCTGGCGGTATTTGTGGGGAAGCATTCCGGTGATTTCCAGAAATGCCCGCCGCATATTGGAGGTATAGTGAAAACCCGAGCGAAGGGCGACGGTTTCAATCGGCAGGTTGGTTTCGAGCAGGAGGGTCCGGGCCAGTTCGAAATGCGCTCGAATGATTTCTTCGTGGATAGACCGTCCCAGGGCCCGCTGGAATTTCATCTGGAGCGTGCGTTTGCTGATGCAGAGCTGCTCGGCGATTTCGTCAACCTGCATCGGGTGGGAGGCATGGCTTCGGATGTACCGCAGGGCCTTGATGAGTTCTTCATCCTCCAGGGCATAGATATCGGTGGAGCCGCGTTCCCGGACCCCGGCGGGCTGGATGCGAATCCACTGCCCTCGCATCTGTTCCTTGCCGCTGATAATGTCGTCCATCAGCCGAGCGGCCTCATAGCCGGCTGTTTTAAAATTGAAGGCGATGCTCGACAGCGGAGGGGTGCACAGATTGCAAATGGCCTGGTCATCATCCACCCCCAGCAGAGCGATTTCCTCTGGAATCCGCAGGCCCGCTTCGGCGGCGACAGTGCTCAGATGACAGGCCAGCACATCATTGCTCACCAGAACGGCAATGGGTTTAGGCAGACGCCTGAGCCAGTCTATCAGAGGCTGCTGTCCTTTCTGGAGGATGGTGTCAATCCACAGTTTCGCCGGCGGTACCGATTCCGTCCGTATTGGACGCGGGCTGCTTTGAAAGGTATGGAGCCGGCCGCCGTCCTGTTCGACATACCGCCGGAATGATTCCATTCTTTCGGTGGACCATCGGGCCTCGCTGATGCCGAAAAAGGCGAATTGACTGAATTTTTTGCTCTGGAAATATTCGTAGGCCGTCCGGGCGATCTGGTCGGGGTCTGCACTGATATAAGGAATCGAGAGCAAGTTTTGAAGGGTCGAAAATGCGATAATCGGCATCTTGATTTTCAGGATTTGCTGGGCCATCATCGAAGTTTGGATGTTGGCAAAGGCCCCCTTGCAGCCGCGTTCTTTCAGGAATTCGAGTGATTCCAGAGAAGAGTCCGCCCAAATGATTAAATCCCAATCGCCCTTGTCGCGGATATAATCGGTAATTCCCGACATAATGCCTTGAGTGTTGTGGGTGATGTGGCTGTAGGCAAAGGCGATTTTATTTTTTGGCTTCATTTTTGACGGCTGCGGCAAAAGAGTTTTGCGCAAAATAAATCCACAACAGACAAAAATACATCCGTGATTCCAAAAAGTCAATTAGAAATCAGACAAATGGCGACCAAGTGTATCTTAAAAACGGCTGCGGGCGTTTTCTCTCTTATCTTTATAAAATACAAGTCCTTGCGCAAAATCGTCTTTTTTTAAGCGCGAGATTGCCTTGTTCATCGGCTTTTGACAATCGAAAATAGCTGGTGTCGTAGATTTCTTTGATTGTAACCGATACCTTGCAGGAAAAGGGGATGCTATGATGAAAAAAGCTTTTACCCTGATTGAGCTGCTGGTTGTCATTGCGATTATTGCGCTGCTTTTGTCAATCCTGCTGCCGGGGCTGAAAACGGCTAAGGACATCTCCAAGCGGATGATTTGTGCCTCGCGCCTTCGTCAGGTGGGGATTGCGATGCGTTCTTACTCGCAGACCTACCCCTTCCTTCCGGATGCGGTGGACCGAAACGGCCGGCAGGAATCGGGGCACGGCTATGCGGTGTATCGAGGAGACAAGCCAGAGTGGATTCTGGACAACGGCAAGCCGATCCCGATTCGCTGGGCGAAACTGTATGAAAGCGGTTTTATGGAAGAACCGAAGATTTTTTACTGTCCGGGCAACCGCCTGGAACTGTATCAATATGAATCCTATTGCAACCCGGCTCCGTGGGGGACGCTTCCGCAGGAATTTAACGCCCGCAACGGCAGCAACCAATGGGTCCGCATCGGCTTTACCTATTTTCCCATCGCCCGCAATCCGGTGATGTCCACGACCATTTATGCGCCGGCGGAGTTTCCCAAGAAGTTTACAGACCTGCATCCGTCTCTGCCGTATGCGACGGATGTCTTGTGGGGTCGAAGGAATCTTAGTCATCAGCGTCTTCAGAATTCCGGTTCGGAGTTTAAGGCCTCCAACAATTATTCCGTCAATGCGCTCTATGCCGATGCTCATGTGAGCAACTGCAAGAATCCGGAGGTCTTCAAGCATGAGGTCTGGGACCGATTCGACAGCAGCCAGGTTAATTATAATGAATATTACTACATTATTTTTCGTCTGATTGGAGGCCTGTAGGTTTTCCCTGATTTTGGAGCTTTAGGAAGCGATAGGCATCACAGCGAGAAGGTCCGCGTATGATTCCGGTTGCCGTCATAGGTACAGAGGGGTATGCTTACAAACAGCTGGAGCGGATTTTCTTTTTAAATACCTGCTTTGAGGTGGTGGGGGTCTGCAGTGAGCCGAACCGGCGCGAGCAGGGCTACCGGATGTGCGTCGAGCGGGGGATAGAGATTTTCGATGATGTCCGGAGTCTGCTGGAGGCGGTCCGGCCGCGGGCAAAGGCGGTTTTTATTTTTACCGGAATTGACAGCCATTATCAGTATGCCCGGCAGTGTCTGGAGCAGGGGTTTGAGGTCTTTTTGGAAAAGCCGCCGGTTCCGACCATTCAGCAGATGGATGATTTGATTGCTTTGGAGGAACAGACCGGGCGTCGTGTGGCGGTGCTGTTTCAATATTTATACAGCGGAATCGTTCAGACGCTCAAGCGACGGATTGTCTCGGGTGAATTTGGACAGGTGCGGCGGGTTCGTTCCCTGGCGGCCTGGCAGCGGCCGGATGCCTATTTTCGGCGGAATCACTGGTGCGGCACGGTGCGGACCTCCTGCGGAGAATGGGTGCTGGACGGAACGCTGAACAATCCACAGGCCCATGTTTTGAGCAATTCGCTGTATCTGGCGGGTTCGCAGGCGGACCAGATGGCATATCCGCTGGTGGTGGAAGCCGAGCTGTACCGCGTGCATGAGATTGAGTCCGAGGACACCAGCAGCATGCGGATTGTGTGCGAAAACGGCTGCGTGCTGATTCATAATACCACGCTCTGTTCGGCCTCGGAAGTTCGCAGCGAAACGGTGGTAGAGTGTGAGCGGGCAACGATTACGTACCGCAATTTCAATCAGGCCCAGATTGTGTTTAAGGACGGCCGCCAGGCGGAGTTTCTGGAAGAGTCGGAAGACCCGCGGATGGAGATGCTTAAGGATGTGGCGTTCTGCTTTGAGACGGGCCGTCCTTATAAGGTGCCGCTGTCGCTGTGCCGTCCGTTTACGCTGTGTGTGAACGGGGCGTTTGATTCGAGCGGGGAGCCGGCGGATATCGACCCGGCTCACGTGGTCAAAAGCCGTCATAACGGGCTGCCGATTACGCTGATTAAGGATATTGTGCCGATTATGCAGCGGGCCCATTCGAGCTGCCAGCTGCTGTCCGAAATTCAGGTGCCCTGGGCCCGGCGGGGGCGTCCGATTGTGATGAAGGAATATTCAAGTTTTCCCGGTCAGCGGGTGTCGTGGGAAAGCTGACCCCGCCGGCCGCATCTGTCTGTACCTTGAATTTCTTCTCGGGCGGAGGGAGGGGGTGTTTTGTCTTTGCAGAGATTGGAAGAGTTTGAAGGATAGTTCGAAACCGGTTCTGCGGGCTGGCGGGGCAGGTTGGATTGCGGTAAACTGGGGTGCATCCGCTGCCTCCCGAGTCCGATTTGTGCCGGTTTGAAGGCGATGAAACAATGAGTTTTTATTCCAGTCAGCGTCTGTTCAGCGGGGCAGCGGTCCTCGGGGTTGTGTGTCTGCTGTGTGTCGGGATATGTGCAGCCGACGTCGGGGCAGCCCTGCACGAAGGTATTGTCTTTGGGCAGGCGGGGGGACAGCCGCTGCTTCTGGATGTCTGTGTGCCGCCGGGCCAGGGACCTTTTGGGATTGTTCTGTATGTGCACGGCGGGGGCTGGAGCAGCGGCGACAAAACTCAGGACCGAGATGAACTGCTGGAGGTCTTTACGAAGGCGGGGTGGGTGTGGGTGTCGGTGGAGTATCGGCTGGCGCCTGCACATCGGTGGCCGGCGTGTCTGGAGGATGTACAGACGGCTATTCGGTGGGTGAAACAGCATGCGGCGGACTACAAGGGCGACCCCAGCCGGATTGTGCTGGCCGGATACTCCGCCGGCGGGCATCTGGCCTGTTCGGCGGCCATTTGGGCAAAGGAAGACACGAGGGTGCAGGGGGTCATCGGCCTGGCGCCGCCGGTGGATATGGTGGCCGACAACCAGCGCCGCGGCGGCCTGAGCACCTCGATGCAGAACCTGCTGGGGCTGGGGCCGGAACTGAACGAAGCATCCGCAGCGGTTTTGAAAAAGATTTCTCCGATTTGGGATGTTCAGGCGGGACTGCCGCCGTTTCTGCTGGTTCACGGCACCCGCGACCAGAGTGTCCCCTATCAGCAGTCGCTGGATTTGAAGGCGGCGCTGGAGCGCTGCGGCGTGCCGTGTGAGCTGATCACCATAGAAGGCGCCGGGCATCGGCTGACGGAATGGGAGCGGTTTGAGCCGCACTGGAAGGGAAAAATAGCCGATTGGCTCCGGAGGACCTTTGGTCCTTCTTCCTCCGGTTCCGTCCGGCGGATTGTCGTCAGTGCGGATGGAAAAGGAGATTATGCCTCCGTTCAGGCGGCGATTGATTCGATTCCGTCGAACAATGCGGAGCCGGTTGAGATTCTGATTCGGCCGGGCGTGTATCGGGAACGGATTGTCATCCCGGAAGGCAAGCGGCTGATTCGAATGAAGGGGGAGGATGCCCGCACAACGATTCTGACCTATCATTTGTATGCGGCGATGCGGGATGACAGCGGCAAAGAAATCGGCACGTTTGCGACGCCTTCGGTGACGATTCGGGCGGACGATTTTACCGCGGAGGACCTGACTTTTGAGAATACGGCCGGACCGGTGGGGCAGGCGGTTGCGCTGGCGGTCTTCGGCGACCGATGCATCTTTCGGCGGTGTCGGTTTCTGGGCTGGCAGGATACGCTGCTGGACCATCGCGGGCGGCATTATTATGAGGACTGCTACATTGCGGGGCATTGCGATTTTATCTTCGGCAGCGGCACGGCGTTTTTTGAACGATGTCATATCCATTGTTTGGAGGCCAGCTATATCACGGCCGCCTCGACGCCGCCGGAGCAGAAATGGGGCTATGTCTTCTCGAACTGCCGCATTACGGGGGACCCGGCGGGGCGGGCCAAGACCTATCTGGGACGCCCGTGGCGGGATTATGCGAGTGTGGTCTTTCTGAATACGGAGATGGCGGATGTTATCCGTCCGGAGGGCTGGCACAACTGGAATCAGCCGGCACGGGAGAAGACGGCCCGATATGCAGAGTATAACAGCCGCGGCCCCGGGGCCAATCCGACGGTGCGGGTCCCGTGGTCCCGACAGCTGACAAAGGAAGAGGCCCAACAAATTACAGTGCCTTCGGTTCTGGGCGGTCAGGACGGATGGAATCCAAAGGCGGCGGGTGTGCTGGTTGTTTCCGGTGGAGATTCTCAGGGGCTGCGGCTGTGGTACACGCGGGCGGCTCAGGAATGGACGGAGGCCCTGCCGATTGGGAACGGGCGTCTGGGGGCAATGGTTTTCGGCGGGGCGGCTCAGGAGCGGCTTCAGTTCAATGAGGATACCCTTTGGAATGGGGAACCTCATTTCTATCATCACGAGGGGGCGGTTCAATATCTGCCGCAAATCCGGCAGCTGCTGGCGGAAGGCAAACAGAAAGAAGCCGAAGAGCTGGCGGCCCGGGAGTTCATGAGTGTGCCGCTGCGGCAGAAATCGTATCAGCCGTTTGGAGATTTGTTCCTTCGTTTTGAGGGACATCAGGAGGTTTCCGATTACCAGCGGCAGCTGGATTTGGAGTCCGGCGTTGTTCGGATACAGTATCGGCTCGGGGATGTGAAATTTGAACAAACCTATTTTGCCAGTTTTCCGGACCAGGTGATTGTCGGAAAGATTTCATCCGATCGGCCCTGGCAGGTTTCGTTTACGGCCTCTCTTCAAAGCCCGCATGAAGAGATTGCCGTCCGGCGAATCGATGACAGTCAGGTCGAGATGACCGGCCGGGTGAAAGACGGACAGCTGCGGTTTGCGGCACGGCTTCGCATCTGGACCGAAGCCGGAACGGTCAGGGTTCAGGAGGACGGGACAATTGCGGTGGAGCGGGCGGATGCGGCTTTTTTTGTGCTGACCGGCTTTACGAGTTTCAGGAACTTTCAGGATATCAGCGGCGACCCTTCGGCCAAGTGTGCCCAGACCCTGGAGAAAGTTGCCGGCAGAACGTATGCAGAACTTTTGACGACCCATCGAGCGGATTATCGGAATCTTTTCGGTCGGGTTCGTCTGGATTTGGGGCAGACGGCAGCGTCGGAACGGCCGACGGATGAGCGGCTCAAAGACCCGTCTGCCGACCCGGCCCTGGCAGCGCTGTATTTTCAGTACGGGCGGTATCTTCTGATTTCCAGCTCTCGTCCCTCAAGCCAGCCGGCCAATCTGCAGGGTCTGTGGAATGACCGGCTGAACCCGCCGTGGGGCAGCAAGTATACGGTGAATATCAACACGGAGATGAATTACTGGCCGGCCGAAGTCTGTAATCTGTCCGAGTGTCATCAGCCGCTGTTTGATTTGATTGCGGATTGTGCGGTCAGCGGGCGCAAAACCGCTCAGGCCCATTACGGGGCCCGCGGATGGGTGCTGCACCACAACACGGATTTGTGGCGGGGAACGGCGCCTATCAATGCCGCCGACCACGGAATCTGGGTGACGGGCGGGGCGTGGCTGTGTCATCATTTGTGGGAACATTATTTGTTTACCCAGGATGAGCGGTTTCTGGAGAAGCGGGCCTATCCGCTGATGAAAGAGGCCTGTCTGTTTTTTGTCGATTTTCTGACGGAGGACCCGAAAACGGGCTGGCTGATCAGCACGCCGTCCAATTCTCCGGAACACGGAGGGCTTGTGGCCGGCCCGACGATGGACCATCAGATTATCCGCTCGCTGTTTGAAGCGACGATTCAGGCGGCCCGAATCTTAAAGAAAGATGAGGAGTTTGCTGCTCAATTAACGCAATTGAAAGGCAAAATTGCTCCCAATCAGATTGGCCAATACGGTCAGCTTCAGGAGTGGCTGGAGGATAAAGACAAGCCCGAGGATACCCACCGGCATTGTTCGCATTTGTGGGGTGTTTACCCCGGCCGGGATATTACCCCGCAGCAGCCCGAACTGTTTCAGGCAGCGCGGGTATCTCTTCAGGGACGGGGAGACGGGGGGACCGGCTGGGCGAAGGCCTGGAAGATGAATCTGTGGGCGCGGTTTGGAGACGGCCGGCGGGCGCATCGGCTTTTGCTTGATTCCCTGAAAGCCAATACCTATGCGAACCTGTTCAGTGCGCATCCGCCGTTTCAGATTGACGGCAACTTCGGCGGCACAGCGGCGATTGCCGAGATGCTGCTTCAGAGCCATCTGGACCGAATTGACCTGCTGCCGGCCCTGCCGAGCGCCTGGCCGAGCGGTTCCGTTTCGGGCCTGCGGGCACGCGGCGGCTATGAGGTTGATATCGAATGGGAAAATGGCCGGCTCAAACAGGCTCGGATTCGCCCCTCCAGGGCGGGGGTTTGCCGAGTCAGGACGTCGGTGCCTGTGGAAATTGTCTCGGGCTTTCAGCGGGTTGAATTTCGCAAGCCCCGGGAGGAGATTGCGGAATTTGAGGTGCAGCCGGCACGCATTTATACCCTGACTGCCGGCGGGGATTAAACCAGAAAATCGAAAAAATGTTTCTTATCGAAAGGATTTATGCGATGAAGCGGAATCTGCGTTGGACCTGGGAACGGTTTCTTTTCACGATTTTGGCGGTCTGCTGGGTTTGCGGCTGTCCGGCCCGGGCCCTGACAGAGGAGGAGGGCTGGCAAAGTGTGCCGGAAATTCTGGCCCGCATTCAGCCGCCGACCTTTCCCGAACGGGATTTTCTGATTACGGATTACGGGGCGGTCGGCGACGGAAAAACGGTTTGTACGGAGGCCTTCCGCAAGGCGATAGCGGCCTGTCATCAGGCCGGAGGCGGCCGCGTTGTTGTGCCGCAGGGGACCTTTCTGACCGGGCCGATTCATCTCAAAAGCGGGGTTAATCTGCATCTGAAAGAAGGGGCGGTTGTCCGGTTCTCCAACAATCCGGCGGATTACCTTCCGGTGGTGTTTACCCGGTTTGAGGGTACGGAGTGTATGAATTATTCGCCCCTGATTTATGCCTTCGAGCAGGAAAATATAGCGATTACCGGCAGCGGGGTTCTGGACGGCAGCGCCGATGAAAAGAACTGGTGGCCTTGGAAGACGACGCAGAAGGCGGATGTGCAGAAACTGGTCAAACAGGGAGAACAGGGAGTTCCCGTGGCCGAGCGGGTGTACGGCGAGGGGCATTATCTGCGTCCGAATATGATTCAGCCGTATCGCTGCAAAAATATTCTGATTGAAGGGGTCACGATTCGCAACAGTCCGATGTGGCATATTCATCCGGTGCTCAGTCAGAATATCACCGTGCGGAATGTGAAGGTCATCGGGCACGGTCCGAACAACGATGGCTGCAATCCGGAATCCTGCCGGGATGTGCTGATTGAGGGCTGTTATTTTGACACCGGCGACGACTGCATTGCGATTAAATCCGGCCGCAACAATGACGGCCGCCGTGTGAATGTGCCGTCGGAAAACATCATTGTCCGCAACTGCACCATGAAAGACGGACACGGCGGAGTGGTGCTGGGCAGCGAGATTTCCGGCAGCGTTCGGAACGTCTTTGTCGAGGAATGTCTGATGGACAGCCCCAATCTGGACCGCGGCCTTCGCTTCAAAACCAATTCCGTGCGCGGCGGGGTGATTGAGCGGATTTTCATGCGGAATGTGGAGATCAGACAGGTTCGGGAGGCGGCGCTGAAGATTGACTTTTATTATGAAGAGGGAGACAGCGGGCCGTTCAAGCCGATTGTCCGCGATATTTTTATGACCAACGTGGTCTGCCGCAAGAGCAAGTACCCCTGGCACATCCGCGGCTATCCGCACAGTCCGATTCAAAATGTGGTGCTCAGGGGCTGTGTGTTTGAGAACATGGAAAAAGAGGGTGTGGCGGAGGCGGTCGAGTCGTTTCTGGTTCTGCCCAAGGACAATCCGACGGCCTCGGTGCTGCGGTGGTCGGAACGGATGATTCGCTCGGAGATGGAGCGGAATCCGCAGTCCTGGATGATTGATTTTTCGCCCAAACCGCGGTGGAAGTACCCGAACGGGCTGATGATGAAGGCCATCTGGACGGCGGGGATTCTCTATGACAAGCCGGAGTATCTGGAGTACGTCAAGAGTTATTACGATACGCTGATTACCGAGGACGGGCAGATTCTGACTTATGATGCGGCCACCTACAATATCGACAACATCAACCCCGGCAAAACGCTGATTGATTTGTATTTGAAATATCCGCAGGCCAAATACCGCAAGGCGATTGAGGCTCTGCGGGAGCAGATGCGAACGCACCCCCGGACTTCGGAGGGCGGCTTCTGGCATAAGAAGATATACCCGCACCAGATGTGGCTGGACGGGCTGTATATGGGGGCGGCGTTTCTGGCTCAGTATGCGGCGGCCTTTGAGGAAAAGCCGCTGTTTGATGATGTGGCGCTGCAGTTTATTCTGATGGAAAAGCACTCGCGGGATGCGGCGACGGGGCTTCTGTATCACGGCTGGGATGAATCCCGCACGCAGAAGTGGGCGGACCCGGCGACCGGCCGGTCGCCGCATTTCTGGGGCCGGGCGATGGGCTGGTACGCCATGGCCCTGATTGATACCCTGGACTACTTCCCGCCGGACCATCCGCAGCAGAAGGAACTGGTCGGCATCCTGAACCGGCTGATGGAAGCGCTGATTAAGGTTCAGGACCCCAAGACCGGAGTCTGGTATCAGATTGTTAATCTGCCGAATGAAAAGGGCAATTATCTGGAGTCGTCCTGCTCGGCGATGTTTGTCTATACGATGCTCAAGGGAATTCGCAGGGGATATTTGCCTTCGAGCATGACGGCGGCCGCCGAAAAGGGGTATGCCGGCATTCTGAAAGAGTTTGTGGAGATTGATGCCAACGGACAGGTTCATTACACCAAGGGCTGTTCGGTGGCGGGGCTGGGGGGCAATCCGTATCGGGACGGCTCGTTTGCGTATTACATCAGCGAACCGATTCGAAACAATGACCCCAAGGCCGTCGGGCCGTTTATTCTGGCTTCCCTCGAGATGGAAATAAAAGCAGGTCTGATTGCTCCCAAATAAACAGAACGGGTTTTCTATGGACATGTTCGGATTCCCGGACGGTTTGCGGTTCCGCCGAATCGCACTGGTTCTGGTTTTGCTGGCGGCCGGCGCCGCCCGGAAAACATCCGGGGCGGCGTACAATCCGCCCGAACGGATTCTGACCGAACGTCCGACGATGGAGGGCCGCACAGCCCGGCCGCTTCGATACCATCCGGAGGGCCGCGATTTTGTGATGGAAAACGGCCTGGAGTTTTTCAATCGTCCTTTGTACGGCGGCAATACGGCTTTTCGGGCGGATGCGGGGGACAAGCCGGAGATTTCGCTGTATCTGCCCGGCCATGGGGGAAATGTCCGATTTGGAATCCGCACAAAAGACGGCACTCGCTGTCTGAATGAGGCCCGGCGAATTGTCAGCCGATACCGGGCCGGTTCCATGGTCTATGAAATCGAAGACCCGCTGCTGCCAAACGGTTCTCTGGTTTTGACCGTGCTGGCCCTTTATGAAAAGGAAGGGATTTTGGTCAAGGCGGAATTGCAGGCGGAAGCGGAACCCTGCGAATGGCTGGCGGCTGCCGGCGGAGCAAGCGGTAGGCGCGGGCGACGCGGCGGGGATATCGGCTGTGAAACGGAGCCGGTGTCGGAATTTTTCCGGTTTCGTCCGGAGTTCTGCAAAGGGAATACTTTTTCGATTCAGGAGAACATGTTTGTTCTGGATAGCCGGCTCGGTAGGCTGGCTGGGTTTTTCCCGTCTGGAGCCAAAGTTCAGACGGCGGACGGCCGGCGATGGGACAAGCTGGAGGAATTAGCGGCCTCCGAAGGCGGGGCCTCTGAGACGCCTGTAGTTTTTGCGGCGGTTCCCCTTCAGAAGGATAAACCTGCCTATTTCCTGTTCTATCGACTTGGGTCCGATGAGCAGGCGGAGTTTGACGGAAATTTTGAATCGCTCTTTGAGCGAACCGAGCAGCACCGAAGGCGGATTGCCGGTCAGGTGCTGGCGGATACGCCGGATTCCTTTCTGAATGCGGCGGTAGCGGCCCTTTGCGCGGCCGCGGACGGCATTTGGGATGAGCCGCAGGGCACGGTGATGCACGGTGCGGCGGCCTGGCGGACGGCTCTGGCGGGCTGGCGGGGGGCCTATGCCAACGATGCCCTCGGCTGGCACGACCGGGCCAGGCGGTATCTGCGATACTGGGCCCAGAGGCAGAATCTTCAGGAGGCAGCGGCGGAACCCGGACCTGACCCGGCCTCCCATTTGTCCCGCAGTCATCCGGCCAAACAGAGCCGCGGCGACATCGGCGGCCGGCACTACGATATGAATCTGGTTTATGTGGACGCCCTGTTTCGGCATCTGATGTGGACGGGGGATTGGGCGCTGGCGGAGGAACTCTGGCCGGTGCTCGAGCGGCATTTTGAGTGGGAGCGTCGGCTGTTTCGCCGACCGTTCGGGCCGGAGCGTCTTCCGCTCTATGAGGCCTATGCGGCCATCTGGGCCAGCGATGATTTGCAGTACAGCGGCGGAGGGGTCACGCACGCCTCCGCTTACAACTATTATCACAATCAGCTGGCGGCGCAGCTGGCCCGACGGCTGGGCAAGTCTCCCCGACCTTATGAACGGGAGGCCGAACAGATTCTCAAGGCCATGCGGAAGTATTTGTGGCTGCCGGAGGACGGCTGGTATGCCGAATGGAAGGACTGGCTGGGCCTTCAGCAGACGCACCCGAGCGCGGCGCTGTGGACGTTTTACCATACGATAGACTGCGGGGCGGCGGACCCAATGCAGGCCTGGCAGATGAGCCGTTTTGTAGATACGCAAATTGCGCATATTCCCATCCACGGCCCCCAGATTCCCGAAGGCCTCTACTATACGCTGCCCACGACAAACTGGATGCCTTATACCTGGTCCACCAACAATGTGGTGATGGCGGAAACGGCGCATACCGCCCTGGCCTACTGGCAGCTCGGAAGGCCGGAGAAGGCCTTTTCCCTGCTGAAGGGGTGCATCCTCGACAGTATGTATATGGGGCTCTGTCCCGGCAATCTGGGAATGACAACCTATTTTGATATGGCCCGGGGGGAAGCGCAGAGGGATTTCGGCGATGCCGTGGGGATTGTCAGCCGGGCGGTTATCGAGGGTCTGTTCGGCATTCGTCCGGATGCGCTCCAGGGACGGCTGGTTATTTGTCCGGGGTTTCCGGCAGAGTGGGAATGGGCCCGGCTGCGGCATCCGGATATCGTATTTGCCTATCAGCGAAAGGATTTAGTCGAGACCTTCAGCATCCGTCCGCTGTTTTCCCGTCCGCTCAATCTGATTCTGCGAATACCAGCCCGAGGCACAGATGTGGAACGGGTCTCCGTAAACGGCCGCTCGGCCTTCTGGAGGGTTCTGGATGGGTCTGTGGGGACGGCGAGAATAGAAATTACTCCGCGTTTGGCGGATGCGTATGAGGTGCAGGTTGTTTGGAAGGGACCGGCACCGGCGCGGGCACAGACGGCTCCCGTTGCTGCGCAGGGGGAGGAATGGACGGCGAAAATTGACTCGGCGAGATTTCAAAAGGTTTTCGACCCGCAGGGGGCCCTGGACAAAATCCGGGTTCGGGGAGCATTTCTGGAGGGTCGAACGGCCGGAAAAGAAGGCCATCGGACGGTTTTTGCGGAAGTGCAGCACGGCCGTATGAAGTGGCTGGAACCGCTTGCTTTTGAAGTGCGGCCGCCTGTGGAGATTATTCCTTCCGTCAGTCAGGAGCCCAAGAGCATTCGGTTTCGAATTCGGAACAATACGGGCTATGTTTTCAGTGAGGCAGCGGTAACAGTGGGCACCTGGCACAGGGAGCAGCCGCTTTGGGTGCCGGCTTACGGGCTGTCGGAGGAGATTGTCCTGTCCGGTGAGGAAGTGCCGCTGATGCCGGGGTCAAATCGGGTTTGCGGGAAGTTTTCCGAGGGCCGTCGGGCCGAAGGCCTGGTGGTCAATTGGAAAATACCGCTTCGGCCGAAGGAGCGGATGGAGCCGGTGGTGTTGAAGGCGTTTTTCAATGACCGGCTCAGCCGCATTTTCCAGAATGAGTATCTCCGTCCGCGTTCCCCGTTCTGTTCGCTGTCGATTCCCAAACAGGGCATCGGCAGCTGGTGTGATTTTGCCAAAACCTTTGAGGTGGACGACAGCGGTCTGCGGCGCTGCGTGCAGGAGCAGGGCGGATTCTATCGACTGCCCCAGGGCATCGTGTTTGAATGGCCCGCCGACCCGCAGGACAAGAATATCATTTTTGTTTCCCGATGGGAGAATTACCCGAATGAAATCACGATTCCTTTATCCGGACAGGCAAAACATCTGTATCTGGTGATGGCTGGTTCCACGAACTCGATGCAGAGCCGCATCGACAACGGGGAGGTGCTTGTGACCTACGCAGACGGCAGGCAGGAACGGCTGGCCCTGCACAATCCGACAACCTGGTGGCCGATTGACCAGGATTATTTTCTGGATGACTACGGTTTTCGCAGACCCGAGCCGATTCCGCCTCGTGTGTATCTCCGAAGCGGACAAACGGCCGTTTATGATGCGGCGGAATTCAAAGGCAAAGGCGGGACGGTTCCCGGCGGAGCCGCGACGGTTTTGGATATCCCGCTGGAGCCGGCCAAACCCCTTCAATCTTTGACTGTGCGGGCTTTGGCGAATGAGGTGATTATCGGGTTGATGGCCGCGGTGCTGGTATACTGAACTCGGAAAGGAGTACATATGTTTAAAAGACAGGATGGTTTGAATCTTCTGGTTCTTTTGAGTCTGATTTTGGGTTCGAGCGTCTCTGCGGCCTGGCCGCCGGGGCTGCCGGTCTCTGAAATGCCGTTTTCCATGACGCCGCCGACAGAGCCGCAGATTCCGGACAGGCGGTTTGTGATTACGGATTATGGCGCGGTCGGAGACGGACAGACGATGAACACAGAGGCCTTTGCCCGTACGATAGAGGCCTGTGCCAAAGCCGGCGGCGGACGAGTTGTGGTTCCGGCGGGGCTGTGGCTGACGGGGCCGATTCGTCTGGTCAGCCGGATGGACCTGCATCTGGAGAAGGGAGCGGTAATCCTCTTCAGCCCGAATATGGAGGATTATCCGCTGATGGAGCGGTTTTTTGAAGGCCGCCAGGAAGTCCGTCGGATGTCGCCTTTGACGGGGGACAACCTCGAACACATTGCCATTACCGGCTCGGGAATTCTGGACGGTTCGGGACAGGCCTGGCGTCCGGTCAAAAAAGAGAAGATGACGGAACGGCAGTGGCGGAATCTTCTGGCCTCCGGCGGGGCGGTGGAGCCGTCAGGGACAATCTGGTGGCCCTCTGAAAAGGCCATGAAAGGCCCTCAAACCGTTGCGGAACTGAAGAAACGGAATGCTCCGGTAGAGGACTATGCGGCGGCGGGAGAGTTTCTCCGTCCGGTACTGGTGTCGCTGGTGAATTGTCGGACCGTGCTCCTGGATGGGCCGACGTTTCAGAATTCGCCGGCCTGGAATATTCATCCGCTGCTTTGTGAAAATATGATTATCCGCAATATCCAGGTCCGCAATCCCTGGTGGAGCCAGAACGGAGACGGCCTGGATTTGGAATCCTGCCGCAATGTTCTGGTTTATAACTGTACGTTTGATGTCGGGGATGATGCGATTTGTATGAAGTCCGGCCGCGATGAATACGGACGGCGCCGCGGGAAACCCACGGAAAACGTGGTGATTTCCGACTGTATCGTCTATCACGGACACGGCGGGTTCGTCATCGGCAGCGAGATGTCCGGCGGCGTGCGGAATATTTGGGTGCGCAATTGCAGTTTTCTGGGGACGGACGTGGGGCTTCGTTTCAAGAGCACCCGCGGTCGCGGCGGAATTGTAGAAAATATCTATATTCAGGATATTTTTATGTCCAATATCGCCACGGATGCGATTCAGTTTAATCTGTTCTATTCCGGAACAGCCCCTTCTCCGGAACAAAGTCTGGACCTGCCTGCGGCACCGGTGACGGAGGAGACCCCTCAGTTCAGAAAGATTTCAATGCAGAATATCGTTTGCCGCGGCGCTCGGCGGGCCGTCTATATGCAGGGACTTCCGGAGATGCCGGTCCAGGATATCCGGATGAAGCATGTGGTGATTTCTGCCCGGATGGGCGGGATTTTTTTGGATACAGAACGGCTGCATTTGTCGGACGTATCCATTCGTCCGGAACAAGGGGCTGATTTGGGGTTTTATAACAGCCGGCAGATTGTTCTTGAGCGGCCGACTTTTTCCGGTACAAAAGACGGTTTTCTAATCCTGGCCGGCTCGAAAACGAAGGATATCCGAATCCTCGGGGCCGAGCGTGCGGTATTTTCGGAGCAAATTCGGTATCAGTCCGGCTGTGATGCAAAGGTTCTTTCATGGGAATAAACCGGTCCGAAAACGGCGGGAACCGAAAGGATGAGCAGATGAAGTATCGGACAACGGTATGGGTGATGCTGATGATGGGGACGGCCCTTTCGCAGGCGGCGGAGTGGCCGACACTGCGTTTGAGCCGCTATTTAAACAGAGAGGCCGCCTGGTACAGCAGTCCGGAGGCCTTGACGCTGGCGGACAATATCCTCACCTGGCAGGATGATTACGGCGGCTGGCCGAAAAATGTCAATACGGCTTCCAAACCGTATGACGGGAACCGCAAGGACCTCCATGGCACCTTTGACAACGGAGCAACCATTGGAGAACTGCGGTTTCTGGCCCGCGTGTATAAGGCCTCCGGGCAGGAGCGGTATCTGCAGGCCTTTCAGAAGGGCTTTGAGATGATTCTCAAGGCCCAGTACCCCACGGGCGGCTGGCCGCAGCAGTATCCCCCGCCGGCCAAAACCTATCATCGCCACATCACCTTTAACGACAATGCGATGGTCCGGATTTTGGTCTTTCTGAAAGATGTCAGCCAATCGGAAGACTATTCGTTTCTGAAGGAGGAACAGCGACAGGCGGCTCGGTCGGCCTTTGAGCGCGGGATCGGCTGCATTCTCAAGTGCCAAATCCGGGTCAACGGGGAACTGACCGGCTGGTGTGCTCAGCACGATGAAAAGGATTTAAGCCCGCGGGCGGCCCGAAGTTATGAACTGGTTTCGCTCAGCGGAGGCGAAAGTGCAGAGATTCTGCGTCTGCTGATGCGGCAGGAGGACCCCTCGCCGGTTATGGTCCGGGCCATTGTCAGCGGGGTACGCTGGTTTGAGCGGTCAAAGATTGAGGGGCTTCGGCTCAAGTGGATTAACGGCAGGCGCATGGCGGTGCCGGACCCGGAGGCCCCCGCTTTGTGGGCTCGGTTTTATGAGATTGACACAAATCGGCCGTTTTTCTGCGACCGCGACGGGGTTCGAAAATACGATTACAATGAACTGGACCCTGAACGCGCCGAGGGATACGCCTGGCTTGGAGACTGGGGCAAAGACGTTTTTCGCGAATTTGAAAAATGGAAGGAAAAATGGAAAGACCGGCTGGCAGCCGTCGAGAGGATTCGGATTGTCCTGACAGGGGATTCCACGGTTTGTGAGTTCCAGCCGACGGATTGGAGACGCGGATGGGGGCAGTATCTGGGCGAATACTTTTCGGATAAGGTAGAGATTGCCAACCATGCACGGAGCGGGCGAAGCACCAAAACCTTTTTGAATGAAGGGCTTTGGGAAAAGGCCCTGGAAGAGAAACCCCTGTTTATCCTGATGCAGTTTGGGCATAACGACAATCATGCCCCGGAAAAGCCCGAATCGACAGCGGCGGATAAGGAATACACGGATAATCTGCGGTATTTTGTGGAGCGGGCCAGGGCAATTGGGGCGACGCCGATTCTGATTACACCGATGCACCGCCGCAAGTTTACCCCGGACGGCAGGATGAATGACACGCTCAAGCCGTATGCGGATGCAATGAAGAAGGTGGCGGAGGAAAAGAAAGCGGCCCTGGTGGATTTGCATACGGCCAGCGGACAGCTGTTTGAACGGCTTGGAGAGACGGAAGCCGCCAAGATGTCCGATGACCCGCAGGACCGAACGCACTTCAACGAACAGGGGGCCCGAAAAATGGCGGAGCTGATTATGCAGCAGCTGCCTCAAGCGGAGCCGTCAATAAAGCCCTATTTGAAACAAAAAAACGAACAGTAAATCAAGGAAACTGTTGCTTTTTTCTCTGAAAAAAACCATAATGACTTTGGTTAGGGGGAAGAAATCAGTTGGGGTTGGTAATCAGGGAAAGGGTTAAACTATGGGCCCCAAACGAAAAGCCGCACCTGCCTTTACACTCATTGAACTGCTTGTTGTCATTGCCATTATCGGTCTGCTGCTTTCCGTTCTGATTCCGGCTCTCAAGCGTGCCACGGCCTATGCCCGAAAAATCAGCTGTCAGTCCAATTATAAGCAGCTCGGGGTGGCGATGGGCATTTATGAGCACCAGACCGGCTATAATTTCCGAAAGGTGAAAACCGCCCGGGGGTTGTCCGCAGCGGAACTTTCCAAGACCTGGTTTTGGGAAAACGGGACTTCGGATTATGCTCACGAATGGCAGCCGTTTGCCGTCCGGTTCATTATGAATGCCGGTGTTTTGCCGGACCGTCAGGTCTTTTTCTGTCCCGGTTATACAAATTTAGATTATAAAAAGAATTATCCGAGAGACGCCTCCTCGCTGGTCCCACAAGAGACCGTGGAGTTGGAGCGGCGGTGGCTGGCCGCAACGGGTCCGATGCCGATGTTCTGGAGTACGCATATCTGGATATGGAAGAAAGAAATTCGGGAGGATGTCCGCTCTGTCAACAACCTCTCTTCCGGGGCCATGATGGTAGATATGACCAACGGGGCCTGGGAGTTTGCGAAAGCCAGAGACCCTGACCGGCTCGGCCGGGTGATGAACACCGTCGGGATTCGCCGCCTATATCAGCACGCCAATGTTTTGTTGGAAGACATGAGTGTGAAAAATCCAACGGATGATGATGCCAAGCTCGTTCAGTGGCTCTGGAACTCGGACAGATGGGCAGGGACGGGCTATTGAAAACTTTTGCATTAAAAGACCTATTTTCTCTGGTTTTTGTTTTTTTTGATTTTTTGCGCGAAATTCACTTTTTTTTGTCACAAGATTGCCTTGTCCGGAATATCCCCTAAAGGGAGAATAGCAAAATAGGAAAAAAGGGAACTTCTGGATAAGGACTCTGGATTATGAAGAAAAGACCCGCCTTTACATTAATTGAGTTATTGGTTGTAATTGCCATTATTGGGCTTCTTTTATCTATTGTCATCCCCAGTTTAAAGAAAGCCACTGAATATGCCCGCAAGATTGTCTGCCGGTCCAACATGCGGCAGATTGGTTTGGTCTTCAGCAATTACGAGTCTGAAACTCGCTATAACTTCCGAAATTTCAAGAGTTATAACTCGATTCCCGCCTCCGAGCGGACGAAGCACTGGTTTTGGGTAGGCGGGACGGCAGATTTGGCCCATGAGTTGCGACCCAGGGCGATTGGATTTGTGATGAAGGCCGGTCTGCTTCCGGACAGCAAAATCCTGTTTTGCCCGGGGGTAAAGAACGTATCGAGTGATACCAATTATTTGTTAAGCGATGTGACAGCCGGAAACCCCATTCCCCGGAACACCGATGATATTTATCGGGAACTCGGAGACTCACTGGACGATTCCCGCAGG
Organism: Anaerohalosphaeraceae bacterium; assembly: GCA_037479115.1. Taxonomy (NCBI): domain Bacteria; kingdom Pseudomonadati; phylum Planctomycetota; class Phycisphaerae; order Sedimentisphaerales; family Anaerohalosphaeraceae; species Anaerohalosphaeraceae bacterium. The sequence continues at coordinate 26,257 of JBBFLK010000025.1, forward strand.
CCGCTGTTCTGGAGTACGTATGCCTGGATCTGGAAAAAAGAGATTCGCAGCGGAGATACCTCAGTCATGCAGGTAAACAACGGCTCCAGCGGCGCGATGATGGTGGATATGACCAACGGTCTGTGGAAGTATGCGGAGCAAACCGACCCGACCCGTCTGGGAGTTTTGATGCGGAGTCGAAATGTTCAGCGGGCCTTTTCGCACGGCAATGTGCTGATGCAGGATTATAGTGTGGCCAATCCGAGCGACCGGGATGAGCAGCTCAATCGGTGGCTGTGGGGGGCGCCGTATTGGGCGGGCAACCCGAGTTTCGATTACAAGTAAACGGTTTTGCAGCAGCCAAACTGGGGGACAATAAGTTGGAAAACAAGAGAAGTTCCGATCTTTTGTTCTTTTAATCCCCTTTATATCCTTCAACTTTTAGGAGGTCTTTTATGATGAAAAGCAAATGGGTATTGGTTTTGACGACATGTCTGGGCTTGTGGGTTTTGGCCCAGGCGGCATCCGCCGAAGTAACAGACCCGAATATCATCACGAGCGTGGTGCGGTACAATTGTATTGAGGGTACCAGCTGCGACACCGACCCTGTTGTGGTCAAGGCCGGGCTGGTGAACGGAGCCCTGACTCACGTGGACCGTTCGTTTGTTTTCCGGGATGCCAATGATTTAGCCGGGATTGATTTTGTACGGACGGCGGTGGATGACAAAGCGAACGCGTCTCTGCAGATGGATGTGACGGTCAGCAAGGCAGGCACCCTCTTTCTGCTGATTGACAACCGCGTCGGCGACGGCAACGGGGCGAACCCTCCAACCATTGGGTCGGTGATGAACTGGGTCCTGACGAACGGCTTTGTGCAGACCGGCTATACGGTCGGCGTGTTCAACCCGTCGGATTCCTCGACGGTTTATATGACCGCATATGCCAAGGAAATTGCCGGACCGGGCACGATTTCACTGTATGAGCAGAACGACGGCGCCACCCGGATTACCTATCTGATTGCTGCGATTCCGGCGGGCTGGAACCTGCCGCCGTCGGTAATGGGGGTGCCTTCGACGGCCAGTGTGTTCCCGGGGGATGCCCTGGTGATTACCCCTACGATTGTCGATTACGGGCAGAATACCAACACAACGGTTCTGTGGGAAAAGGTCTCCGGCGGCGATGTGGTGTTCTCTCCGAATCCCACGTCTGCAAATGTGTCGGTTACGTTCCCGAGCGGACTGGGCGATTATGTTCTTCGGCTGACTGTAACGGACGGCGAAGGCAAGCAGACTGTCAAGACCGTACAGGTTGCCGTGACCATTCCGACCTTTGCGCTGCAGGCGGCCGACCACTGCATGGTCTGCAATGATGCTCAGATTGGACCGAACAGCACACGCCGCACGACGATTTCGGATATCCGCAACTATCAGGATGCCTCAACGACACGCCGGCGAATTGCCTACTACCGTTATAATATCGGTTCTCTGAAAGAGCCGGGCAAGGGGTTTGCCAACTGCTATCTGACATTGAATGTGGACAAAGGCACCTCGGGAAAACGTTGTTATGTGTATGCTCTCCGGGAAGAAGTAGATGATATTACACTCAACGGCGGTACATGGAACACCATGCCCGGTGTGGTCAACACCCCGCCGCCTCCGGTGGGCACCGAGATTACCCTCTCCACCCTGGACTGGGCGGATATTACGCCGCTGGTGTATTCCTTCCTGCGTCCGGCGACACTGGCCACCTGGGTTTCGTTCCCGCCTTCAGCGGCGCTGGACGAAGTGCTCAACTCGGATACGGACGGAAGCATCGTGCTGATGTTTGTCAGCCATGACCCCCAGAACGCCGATTTTGAAATTTGCTCTCCCAGTCACAGCCGCACGGAACCGGTCACAGGGCTCAAAGGCATTATTCTCCGCGGCGAGATTCGTCCACTGACCTGGGCGACCAAGCCGCAGCCGATGAACAACACCAGCCAGAGTACGCGGCTGGCTCAGCTGAGCTGGACCAACCCGGCTCCCAGCCAGGAAGGCGCCGTCATCACCTGCGATGTGTTCTTTGGCGCCACCGAGCCGAATCTGCTGGCTCCGGACTATGGGCTGACCACGCTGGCGACCGGCATCAGCGGCAATTCCGTAGCGATTCCTTCGGGGATGCTTCAGGTCAACACGACCTATTACTGGGTGGTGGATGTCCATGACAGCATTGCCGGAACGACGCGAGGGTATGTCTGGACGTTCAATACGAATAATATGATTCCTCTGGTGGAGTTGGAGAAGCCGTCCCAGTATATTTGGCTGGGCAACGCAGGCGATCCGGCCACGGCAACGGCGGTCATCAACGCCACGGTGACGGATGACGGTTTCCCGCAGCCGTACACGCTTCTTTGGGAGCAGCTGAGCGGACCGGTGACGGTGCCGATTGTTCCCAATAATGTCGAAGACATTACACTGGTTCTGCCGCAGACGGGAACGTATGTGTTCAGACTGTCGGCGGACGACGGCAGTGTTGTCGGCTCGGCCATCACGCAGATTTATGTCGGCACCTCCCCGTGCAATGCGGCTCAGGCCAAGCCGACCTATGTGCGGATTCCGGCGGATATCAACAACGACTGCTTTGTGGATATGGCCGACCTGGCGGAGTTTGTCTCCCGCTGGCTGGAATGCAACGTGAGTATGGAGGCACCCTGCCGATAAACGTGTGAACGAAGCAGGGAGTATTCTGTGAGCAGATGGGCGGCCGGAAAGAAAAGTCAGTCTTTCCGGCCGCTTTTTTCTATGAAGGATTGTATTTGAAGAGAAGGGATTGTCTTATGAATCGATGGGGGATTGTCTGGATAGGTCTTTTGATTTTCGCAGGGATAATGTCGGGTGCACCCTCCAATCCGCAGCCGGCGGTCGGGGAGTCGGTTGACCCGGATATGCTGCTTCTGCAGTGGACGCCGGATGCGGACGCGGTGCGCAGTGAGATTTATTTGGGGACCAGTGCGGCGGCGGTTGCAGCGGCGCAAAAGCCGTCCGGCGACGTGGACGGCAGCGGTACTGTGGATATTCTGGACCTGGTTTATGTGGCCGCCCAGTGGCTGGATAACCCGTCCTCACCCTGCCCGGACCTGGATTACAGCGGATGGGTGGATTTGGCGGATGCGGCGGAAATCAGCCGGCGATGGATGAGTGAGCCGGAGGTACTGTATTTGGGAGCCGCCGCCGGAAATTCGTTTGAGCCCGGTCAGCTGATTCCGAATAAGACCTATTACTGGCGGGTGGATACCGTCCGATGCGGCGGAATTGAGAAAGGACCGGTCTGGAGTTTTAAGACCAAACGTCCGGCCTTTCCCGGGGCGGAAGGATTCGGCAAATGGGCCTCCGGCGGACGGGGCGGCAGCGTTTATCACGTAACCAATCTGAACGACAGCGGACCGGGGTCTTTCCGCGATGCCGTCAGTGCTCCCAATCGAACGGTTGTATTTGATGTCGGCGGCGTCATTCGAATCATAGACCGCATTGTCGTCAGCAAAGACATTACGATTGCCGGCCAGACCGCGCCGGGCGAAGGGGTTGTCATCTACGGCAACGGCTTGTCTTATACGGATGCCAACCGCACCATTACCCGGCATATGCGATACCGAATGGGCAAGGTCGGCACCAGCGGCAAGGACGCGGTGACCATCGCCGACGGGACGAATATGATTTTTGACCATTGTTCGATTTCCTGGGGGCGGGATGAGACCTTTTCCATCAGCGGCGGCACGGGCGAGGACCCGGGCTTTGTGACCATTCAGAACTGCATCATTGCTCAGGGGCTTCAGAACCACTCCTGCGGCGGGCTGATTCAGAACTTTAACGGCGTCAGTCTGTTTCGGAACCTGTATATTGACAACAATACGAGGAATCCGAAGGTCAAAGGCATCAACGAGTTTATCAATAATGTGGTGTATAACTGGGGGGTGGCCGCTTATATTTTGGGGGATTCGGAGGCCGACTCGTATGCGAATGTGATTCGAAACTATTTTATCAGCGGGCCGAATACCAGCTCGGCGGCCTTTACGAGGGGCAATCTGAATTTTCACATTTATGCCCTGAACAACTGGCACGATTCCAACCGCAACGGGGTGCTCGACGGGGCGATTCTGGAGCAGGCGGCCTACGGGACCGTGGACTGGCAGACGGTTCCGTATAATTATCCGGGCGTCAGGACAATGCTGGGGGCACCGGCGGCCTACAAAGTAGTCGCCTCACGGGCCGGGGCGTTTTTCCCCATTCGCGACCGAATCGACACCCGCCTGATTAAAGAACTGCGGTCCCTGGGAACCAGCGGACAGCTGATTTCGGATGAAAATGCCGCTCCAATGTACGGGGTTGGGATTCTCGACAGCGGCATCTGTCCGACGGATACGGACCAGGATGGAATGCCGGATTACTGGGAACTGTCGATCGCGGGGCTGAACCCGTATGGGGCCGACCACAACGGCGATGCGGACGGAAACGGCTATACGAACCTGGAGGATTATCTGAACTTTCTGGCGGTTCCGCATGCGCACGTGCAGAAAAACCGGCCTCGGGATATCAATCTGCGGCGGTTTACCTCCGGATTTGATACCGGAGCGGTCTATACCGTTTTCGATGCGCAAAACGGTACCGTGCAGCTTTTGTCCGACGGCAGCACGGCCCGGTTTACGCCGAATCCGAACTATATCGGTCCGGCCTGTTTCCGCTATACGGTCAACGACGGACAAGTCTATACGGATACAGTGCTGCTGCTGGTTTCGGAATACGGCGGGCATCCGCTGCCGCCGAAGCATCCGTCCGGTCTGGTGCAGGGCTTGAATTACAAGTACTATACCGGCACCTTTGAGTATCTGCCGGATTTTGCCTTGCTGACGCCCGCCCAGCAGGGAACCATTGCCAATTTTGACATCAGCGGCGCGCCGGCTCCGGATTCTTTTGCCTATGTTTTTGAAGGATTTATTGAGATCCCGGCGGACGGGCTGTACACGTTTTATCTGAATTCGGATGACGGCAGCAAGCTGTATATTGACGGCGGAATTGTGGTCAGCAATGACGGGGTTCACGGAACACAGGAAGCCGAAGGCAGCGCAGCCCTGCTGGCGGGAATGCATGCCATTCGCGTCACGTACTTTGAAAAGGATGGAAACCAGCGTCTGGAAGTGCGCTGGGCCGGGCCGGGCTTCAGCAAACAGCTGATTTCCAACAGCGTTCTGTATCGGGGGCTGCTCGATACGGTTCCGCCGGCGGCTCCGACGGGCGTGTGGGCGGCGGCATCCAATGCCCAGGTTGTGCTTCAGTGGAAAAACAACACGGAAGCCGACCTGGCAGGCTATAATGTTTATCGAACGACGGTCTCCGGCGGCGGCTATGTTCGGCAGAATGACACGCTTCTTCATGCACCGATTTTTCTCGATTCGTCCGTCTCCAACGGCACGCTTTACCATTATGCTGTTACCGCCGTGGATGAGTCGTTTAATGAATCCCAGCGAAGTTATGAAGTGTCCGCCCGTCCGGCGGATTCGAATGACATCTGTCTGCTGATTCAGGAGCTGACGGCCGGCTTCTGTCTGGTGGAGGGGACGGTTGACAATAACAATGCCGGGTTCACCGGATACGGTTTTGCCAACGGGACCAATGCCGTGGGCAAGGGAATCAACTGGAGCGTGTCTGTCGGACAGCCGGGGACTTATCAGATGGTCTGGCGGTTTGCTAACGGCACGACCTCCAATCGGCCGGCCAATCTGATGATTAACGGCGCCGTTGCTGTTTCGGGGATTGCCTTCGGCCCCACCGGCAGCTGGACAACCTGGAGCGAGGTGTCCTGCAGTGTTGTGCTGGGGGCGGGGACACATCTGGTTCGGCTGGACCCGACCACAAGCAACGGGCTGGCCAATATTGATTATCTGATGATAACAGGTCCGGATGTTGTTCCGGCGGCCTGTCAGTAAGCCGTCAGTCGGCAATCAGCCGGATTAATCCCCAGAAGAAGATGAGGATTCCGATGGTCACGGCGGTGCTGGCCAGAAAGCCGAGTGTGTCCGTGCGGGTCCATTTGCAGAACTCCCAGCTGGAGCGGGGGAACAGCTTCAGATGGTCAAAACGGGACGGGTCCGCATAGCTTTTTTGGACTTCTTCGGCGTCCTTCTGCGGGTCCGGATGGACCGGCGTTTTCAGCCGGGCGTAAAACCGGTCAATGGTTGCCTGAAGACCTTTGTCTCGGGTGAACAGACTGATGGGAATCAGAAAGACAAACGGCAGAATGGAAGCGATCAGATAGCGAATCGTCAGGAGGGCCGAAGGGGTCAAAGAAGCCAGGTCGATGCCGAGGAGATGGGCGATAATCAGTTCGGTATGCAGCCGTCCGATGCCTTCGTAAGGGGAGTCGGGGTCATCGGGGTCCATTCGGGCGATGTTGTCGTAAAAGATGCTCACCGGCAGGATTCGAACCGGTTTTCGAATGAGCTGGCCGACTTCCTCCGCCAGGCCCTCCTCAACATCCGTCTGGCAGGCGTGAACCGAACGAACCACGGTCTGTTCACGGGTCTGCTGCGACAGCCAGGGCGAATGACGGACGGATTCAAAACAGGGAAGCAGATGCGGAAGAACGGCCAGAATAATCGAGCAGGCAATCACCTCGACATAGACAGCCGTACGCGTCAGACGCTTCCAGAACAGCAGCAGCAGGACGGGGGCGCCGAAGATGATGTTCAGCGAAGGCAGGGCCTTGACCAGATGGATGATGCTGAACGTGGTTACGGATACATAAATGCTCAAAAGCAGAAAGCCGATAATGGCCAGGCGGGAGACATTAATATAGTGGCGGGGACTTTTGCCGGGAACGAAGGGCTTGTAGAGATGCCGAACGAAAAGGGCGGACAGATAGACGCAGACGGCATCCAGTGTGGACATGTTGGCGCCGAGGATGCCGGCCACCATCAGCCCTCGCAGTCCGGGACCGAGCAGCTGGCGGCTGAGGATTCCCCAGGCCGTATCCGGGTCCGAAACCATATCGGCGCAGAGGGCGTAGGCAAACAGGCCGCAAAGCGCCCAGATAATCGTCAGAATCCGTTTGGTGTAGGCCCCGCCGATATTGGCGATTCGGGCGGTCAGCTCGTCGCGTGCAGAGCCGTTGAGGGCCATATTACCCTGATGGCCTGTGATGCCGATGATGGTGACCACAACCAGGGCGGCAATCGAATTCCAGGCGAATTCATCGCCGCCCGAACCAAACACAAACAGCATATGATCCGGAATTCGCCGGGTAAATTCCCCCCAGCCGCCCAGAGCAACCAGGGCCAGCGGAATCAGAAGGAAGGAAAACAAAAGGATAAGAAACCCCTGCAGGATATCGGTTACGGCCGCCGCCCGAAAGCCCCCCATCGTTACATAGAAGCCGATAAACACCGTGTAAATCAGATAAAACCAGAACGGATGTGTGTAGGAAACAAATGCGCTGATTTGTCCTTTTTTATACAGGGCGTCAAGCCGTTCGTATTCGGCGGCCTCCTGCGGAGTCAGGATGGCGGTTTTCCGGAGCTTGATAAGCTGTCTGTACCGCTCATACAGCTGGATGCTTTCTGCCTCCGCCGGCGTGTATTTTTCCGGGGGTTTGATGGTCATGGCCTGAAACGTCCGCAGCGAGGCCTTGTAGCCGATTCCCATAATCAGGATGCTCAGCCAGATGCCGACGAGCGCGTAAATCGTCGGCAGGATTTTGCTCTGAAAGCGTTCTTCGAACAGTTCGGCCATCGTAACCAGGCGGACGCGCCGGAACCAGCCGGCCATGAACCAATAATACGGACCCGTGAAGATGCCGATGAGCATCAGCCATACGCCGCCCAGCCCTTTCTCAAAGGCGAAACTGGCGGTGCGGATGGCGCTGTTGGCATCGCTGAGTGTGCCCATGTTCAGGAAATACTGCAGGAGTTTGTTGAAGGACCGTCCGGCCAGGAAAAAGTCTTCCTCGGAACGGATTTTTCCGTACACTTTTTGGCCGATGTACGTGATGGCCAGCAGATAGAAGAGAAGAATCAGCAAGTCTATCGGATGAAAACCGAACAGTTCCATCAAATCCTCTTCTCTTGTTTATGAATCGAAAAACGCATTTATCCGGTTATTGTATCCGGAAGACGAAGATGTTTCCACCCAATTTTGACTGGACGAAAGGCAGCAAATATGGCAGAAAAAGGTTTACCGGGATGGAAAAAAGAAAGGAGCGCTGTAGAATTGCGGATGATGAAATCTGTTCTCAAATCCATTCTTGCGGCGGCGGTTTTGATGGCGGGCTTGTCGGGCAGTGTCTGGGGGGCCGGAGACCGACAGACAAAGCCGAGTTCGGCTGCGGGGCCGTTTGTGTCGAACGTCTGGGTTTCTGACCAGGGGGACGGGACCTACAAAAACCCGGTTTTGTATGCGGATTATTCCGACCCGGATGTCATTCGTGTGGGGGAGGATTATTATATGACGGCCTCCAGTTTTACCAGTTTTCCGGGCCTTCCAATCCTGCACTCAAAAGACTTGGTCAACTGGACGCTTATCGGGCATGCAGTTCAGCGGTATCCCGAACCTGCGTTTGACAACCCGCAGCACGGCAAGGGAATCTGGGCGCCGAGCATTCGTTTTCACGAGGGGATGTTTTATATTTTCTGGGGTGACCCGGACTATGGAATTTATCGGGTACGGGCTTCTCGCCCCGAAGGCCCTTGGGAGGAGCCGCTTCTGATTCTGCCGGGCAAGGGGCTGATTGACCCGTGTCCGCTGTGGGATGATGACGGGCGGGCGTGGCTGGTTCATGCCTGGGCGGGGAGCCGCGCGGGGGTCAAGAGTCTGCTGACCGTTCGTTCCATGGATTGGCAGGCCACCCGGGTGAGCGCAGAGGCCCGGCATGTTTTTGACGGCCATGAAAAGCATCCGACCATCGAGGGCCCCAAGTTTTATAAAGTCAACGGCTATTACTATATTTTTGCGCCCGGCGGCGGTGTGACCAGCGGCTGGCAGGTGGTGCTCCGCTCCAAAGATATTTACGGCCCGTATGAGGACCGCATCGTGCTCCATCAGGGTACGACGGCTGTCAATGGTCCGCATCAGGGCGGCTGGGTTGACACTCCGTCCGGGCAGTCCTGGTTTCTGCATTTTCAGGATGCAGGGCCCTATGGCCGGATTGTGCACCTGCAGCCGATGGTCTGGAAAGACGGCTGGCCGGTGATGGGCACGGATGCCGATGGAGACGGAACGGGAGAACCGGTTCTAACCTGGAAAAAGCCGCAGGTCGGCGGTGTGTTTCCTCGGATGACGCCGCCCGACAGTGATGAATTTGACGGCGATACCCTCGGCCTTCAGTGGCAGTGGCAGGCAAACCCCAACCCCGTTTGGTTTGCAAAAATCCGCGGGACGGATTATCTGCGGTTGTTTGCGATTCCGCTGCCTTCCCCGGAGGCGAATTTCTGGCAGGTTCCCAACCTGCTGCTGCAGAAGTTTCCAGCCCCGTCGTTTTCGGCTTCTGCGAAGGTTCGGCTTGTCCCGGAACAGCAGGTCATCCGCGGCGGGCTCGTGGTTTTTGGCGATGATTATTCGGCCCTCGAGCTGGCCGTCAAGGACCGTTCGCTTGTGCTGCGGCTGGTGGTCTGTATGCAGGCCGAACAGGGCGGACGGGAAGGGCTGGCCGCCGAAATCCCCCTTCAGACAGACACGGTGATTCTGCGGGTTCAGGTGACTGCCCCCAACGCCCTCTGTCAGTTCAGCTACAGTCTTGACGGCAAAGAGTTTATCTCGGTCGGGCGGCCGTTTCCGGCCAAAGCGGGACGATGGGTCGGGGCGAAGGTCGGCTTGTACTGTGTTTCGCAGGCCGGCTCACGGGCAGGCGGCTATCTGGATGCCGACTGGTTTCGAATCGAGTAGCCGAAGTCCGGCACAGCAAAGCAGGGAAAGCCCAAAATGGGGAATCCGGCGGCACTACTGGCCGTCCGTCCACTTGCGAATCCCCGGCGGCTGTTTGATGCCGCCCCGTCCATTGGACAAATGAAAGTCGCGGATAATATCCGCCGCTTTCTGCGGGTCATCACAGACGGTAAAGACGTTCAGGTCTTCCGGGTCAATATATTGATGCTTTTTCTGCATAACCTCCGTCAGCCAGTCCACCAGTCCCTTCCAGAACTCGCTGCCCATGCAAACCACCGGGAAATAGGCCTGTTTAAGGGTCTGAATCAGCACAAGGGCCTCAAAATATTCATCCATTGTGCCGAAGCCGCCGGGCATCACGACGAAGCCGTGTGCATATTTGAGGAACATCACTTTCCGGCAGAAGAAATACCGAAAGTGCAGGGAGAGGTTCTGATATTGGTTGGGAATCTGCTCGTGAGGCAGCTCGATGTTCAGCCCGATGCTTTTGACACCGGCCCGGCGTGCGCCTTTATTGGCGGCCTCCATGATTCCGCCGCCGCCGCCGGTAATAACGGAAAATCCTGCTTTTCCGATTAAATAGGCGGTTTCTTCGGCCAGCTGATAGTAGCGTCCATCCCGTTGTTCACGGGCCGAACCAAAAATGGATACAGCCGGACCGATATTGGCCAGTTCTTCGAATCCTTCCACGAACTCGGCCATAATCCGAAAGATTCGCCACGGTTCTTCTGCAGGCAGTTTGCTGTATTCTGTCATCCATAATCTCCGGAAACAAAAAACTCCATATCTATATCGGCCAGTCAAGCCTGAAAATCAAGTCTTTGTTTTTACAATCCATTTGGAAGGATGTTTGGGAAATAATGAATGATAAAAGGAGGTCTACAATGTCCTGTATCGGCCAATACAAACAAAAAAACGCTCTTCCCCCGGAATAGAGCGTTCTTTTGTTTTCCCCTTGCAAGCTGTTTTGTTCGGCTTGCAAACACCCACCCAACCGCGATTACAGGTTCGGTACCGGGCCGGTGGTCTGGGCCTCAAAAAACTGCACCGGCAACAGTACCTTCAGGGGCGGACTTTTCGGATAGCGGATGCGATTCAGCAGCCGACGCAGCGATTCGGCCCCCAACCGAAGCGCTGGGACGGATATGCTGGTTAATCGCGGGCAGCCGAGCGTGTTGTCTTCACTGTTGTCAAAACCCGCTATCGAAACATCCCCCGGAACACGAAGCCCCCGATCAAACAGTCCTCGGCAAAGCAAATAACCCACCCAGTCATTGGCACAAACCCACGCACGAACTCCCTTTTTCACACGTTCGAGCACTCGGTCCAATTGTCCGTTCAGGTCCAGCTCCTTGTCCTCGAGTGTCCCGGGGCCCAGTTGACAGACGTTCTCGGGGACAAAGGGCAGGCCCAGACGGCACAGGGAGTTGACGTACATTGCAAAACGATTTCTGGCAAAGACCACCTGACCGCAGTTGCCGAAAAAGCCGATTTGCGTATGGCCGAGCAGAATCAGATGGTCCATCAGCATCGAAATCCCCTGGTTTTCATCCACGCTGATGACGTCTATCGGCAGGGGGGAATAATCGTACAGAATCGAGACACACGGAAAAGTCTCCGACAGCGTTCGAACCACATCCATCGGCCAGTGATTGGCCAAAATCAGCCCCTGAATCTGTCCGTCCCGCATGGCCGGCGGCTGATTTTCCGGATAGAGAATCTGTCGGCTGTCTTCCTCTTCAATGTAGTGCACAATCAGGGAGACATTCATTTTGGCACACTTTTCGCTCATTCCGGCAAAATAATGCGTGTGCTGCCATTCGTGGTGTTTTCGCAGGATGAGCACCCCAACCATGCAGGGTTTGGTTTCTTCTTCGATGGCCTGCCGGATATGGGTGCCTGTATCGTAGCCCAGCTTAGTGGCCATATTCAGGACGCGCTGGCGGGTCTCTTCGTTGATGTCGGAGTAGTCACCGCGAAGGGCTTTCGAAACGGTCGCTACAGAAATGTTTAATTTCTCCGCGATATCTTTCTGATTGACCCGTTTCTGTGTCATAATAGGCAATCTAACGAAAATTAACGAAAAAGTCAAGTCTTTTTCGAAATTTTTCGAAAGAAATCAGAAAATTATTTGTTTTGTAATTATTTATTGAAAAAGGGTTTAGGAAGATTTAGACCGCTTCGGCGAAAGATTTAATTAATTCTTCGGTTTCTTCCCAGCTGATGCAGCTGTCCGTGAGCGAAACGCCGAATTTCAGGCCGCCGGGCGCCCCGATGCTCTGCTTGCCTTCTTTGAGGAAGCTTTCGAGCATAATGCCTGCGATGCTCTTGTTGCCTGTGCGAATCTGGTCGGCAATATCAAACAGGGCTTCCCGCTGGCGTTTGTGGTTTTTGTGCGAGTTGGCATGACTGCAGTCGATAATGATACCGTTGGGAATCTGGGCTTTTCTGAGCAGCACCTCTGCAAAGGCGACATATTCGCTCGTGTAATTCGGCCCGCTCGAGCCGCCCCGCATCACGAGGTGTCCGTATTTGTTCCCGCGGGTCTCCGCAATAATCACCTGCCCATTTCGGTCGATTCCGAGGAATGAATGGGCACTCATCGCCGCACGAATCGCATCCAGCGCGATTTCCAGATTGCCGTCTGTGGCGTTCTTAAACCCGATCGGCATTGACAGACCGCTGGCCATCTGGCGGTGAATCTGCGATTCGGATGTGCGGGCGCCGATGGCCGCCCAGGTAATGAACTCGGCCAAGTATTGCGGTACAATCGGGTCCAGAAATTCCGTCGCCGCAGGCAGTCCCATCGAGGTGATTTCCGACAAAATCAATCGCGATTGGCGAATGCCGTTTTCAATATCATATGAGCCGTCCAGGTGCGGGTCGTACAGCATTCCTTTCCAGCCGAGCGTGGTGCGCGGTTTTTCAAAATAGGTTCGCATAATCAGCAGCAGTTTGTCGGCTACCTCATCCTGAAGCCGGCGCAGCCGGCGGGCATACTCCAGAGAGGCCTCCACATCGTGCAGACTGCACGGCCCCGTAATGACAATCCGCCGACGGTCCCGTCCGGTCAAAATCGCCTCGACAGCCCTGCGGGACACCGCCACCACATGCGCCTGGGATTCCGTCTGAGGGATTTCCTCTTTGAGCTGACCGGGTGTAATCAGCGGCTTAAAACAGCGTATATTAAGATTATCTGTATGTTCCATAGGTCCTATCGTTTCTTCAGAAGGAAACAATTATAGCACAAATCCGTCCAAAGAGCAAGAGCCCGGCTCCGGCGGCTTTTCATCAGCATTTTTCTGGATAAACCGGAAAAACCGACTATAATAGACCGGTGAAAGCAGGAATTGTCTCAGGAAGGACGTGTGTATGGTCTCTCGAAAGAGTGAGAAAAAGAAGGTTTCCCAAATCTGCATTGTCACTGTCACCGGCAAAGACAAAGTCGGCATCATCGCCCGGATTGCCAATACGATGGCCAAAGCCAATATCAATATCATCGATGTCAGCCAGCGGATTATGGAAGACTACTTTGTAATGACGATGGCCATCGACATCACGGAGGCGACCATTGAACTGGAAAAACTCCAGGCCCAGCTGAACAAAATTGCCCGCCAGATGGACCTGACCATCACCCTCCAGCACGAAAACATCTTCAAAATGATGCATCGCGTCTGACCCCGCCCGACGTCGGCCCTCCTGTGAACTCTTTGGACCGATTTGCCGATAGGCACCCAAGCAGAACGAGCAGGAACGGGGTGTCGGATGGGCACAGTGTATCTGCAGGAACAGGGGGCCAAAGTCTCCAGACAGGGGCGTCGGCTGCTGGTTTCCAAAGAGGACCAGCCGCTGCTGTCGATTCCGGTCCACCGCCTTCAGCGGCTGGTGATTATCGGACGAATCCAGCTGACGGCTTCGGCGCTGGCATTGCTGCTGGACCGGGGTGTTTCTGTGGTTTTGCTGACCGCTCGGGGCCAGGTCCGGGGGACGCTGCTTCCGCCGGACAGTCCCCGTACCGAGCTGCGGCGCCGTCAGTATGCCCTGGCCGGAGAGCCGGCTGAGACCCTGCTGTTCTGTCAGGAGCTTGTCCGGGCCAAGGCCGCTTCCGCGGCCAATGTTATCAGACGCTATGCGTACAACCATCGCCATTCTGAGCTGACGAAAGCGTCGGAGGAGATTCTCCAGACAGCCGCCCGGGTGGACGAACAGCCCACTGTCGATGCGGTGCGGGGCATCGAAGGCCTGCTCGGCAGAATGTATTTTCAGGCCCTTGTTGAAATTTTTCATTCGCTCGAGATGGATTTTGGAGGTCGGGTCCGCCGCCCGCCGGCTGACCCGGTCAATGCCTGCCTGTCTTATGTGTATATGCTCCTGACTGCGCTGGCGCATAACGCCCTGCAGGCGACTCACCTGGACCCTTACTGCGGAATCATGCATGCTTCGATTCGGAATGCTCCGGCGCTGACGTTTGATTTTGTCGAGCAGTTCCGACAACCGATAGCGGACCGGTTTGTGATGCTTCTGTTTAACAAAAAAATCCTGCAGAAAGCGGACTTTCAGGTCGGCAGGGGGCAGCCGGCACCGGTTCTTTTGTCCGATGCGGCCCGAAAACGGCTGATTGCCGAATGGGAAACGTATCTGCATACCCCGCAGCGGCTGATGGAAAAACGCGAACCGCTCAGTCCGTTTTCGCTGATTTTCGAGCAGGCCGAAGAGCTGGAAAAGTCGATTCGGTCCGGGCGAATGTATCGCTTTTATCGGCTGTGTCTGTAGAGAATCTCGAGAATGTTTGTCGTGATTGCCTATGACTGTACGGATGATAAAAGGCGGCTGAGGGTCGCCAAGACGCTGCTTGACTACGGCGACCGGGTTCAATACAGTGTCTTTGAAGCGGACCTGGACGGACCGCTTTTGAAAGAAATGATGCAGCGGCTGGCTCAGATTATCAATCCGCAGGAGGATTCCGTGCGGATATACCATATATGCCGCAACTGCCTTGAAAAAACACAATTTCAGGGACAAGGGCACTTGACACAGCAAGAGACATTCTTTATAATCTGAGAAAATCGATTACAGAAAACTTGTAAGTTTCGGTCTTTCAAAAGTTTATAGAGATTTTGGCCTTTGGGAGGGCACAAAAAAATTGCCGAAAAAGGCCCTCAAAGAGGGGGTTACAGTTTTTGCCTTTGCAACCCCTTGAAAACAAAAGACTTGCAAAGGCCGGTCTTGCATTTTTTCCCTGATGAATAAGGGATTGAAACCTGATCGGTTTCGACATCATGGCAGCCGTACACATTGATCTTGCATTTTTTCCCTGATGAATAAGGGATTGAAACGGCGTCGAGAGAATCCGAATCTTGTAACCGCGCGTGATGGACTTGCATTTTTTCCCTGATGAATAAGGGATTGAAACTCTACACCGCCGTCCGCGAAGGGCTGAAGATCGATATCGACTTGCATTTTTTCCCTGATGAATAAGGGATTGAAACTTGCAAAGTTTCTTTCGCTATGCGGATTTGGTGTTTTAACGCTTGCATTTTTTCCCTGATGAATAAGGGATTGAAACCGCCGCCTGCGGATAAGGACTGGCGGAGGCCAGCCCCGGCCTTGCATTTTTTCCCTGATGAATAAGGGATTGAAACCCGAGCCAGAATCTCTTCGGGCGGAGTCGCTGGACTATCTTGCATTTTTTCCCTGATGAATAAGGGATTGAAACCTCAAACCGCCCACAAACATCACATAAAATCCCATACTCTTGCATTTTTTCCCTGATGAATAAGGGATTGAAACCCCTCCATTTCAGGCAAGCCTGGACAGGCTGGTCTTCAATCTTGCATTTTTTCCCTGATGAATAAGGGATTGAAACACAAACTTTTCTCTAATGTCCGTTGCCCACTTGATTTGTTTTTCTTGCATTTTTTCCCTGATGAATAAGGGATTGAAACATCAAGTTGTTCTGTCTTTAAACGCACAGCGCCTCGATGACCCTTGCATTTTTTCCCTGATGAATAAGGGATTGAAACCGTAATTTCCATTCCCGTCCACCATATGCTGTCCATAACTTGCATTTTTTCCCTGATGAATAAGGGATTGAAACAGTTCTATTTCTTGGAGCATTGGACACGTCTGTTAAAAACTTGCATTTTTTCCCTGATGAATAAGGGATTGAAACTTTTTCAGGGGGAAGTAGATGTTTTGGACAAAGGCCAGAGACTTGCATTTTTTCCCTGATGAATAAGGGATTGAAACCGTAATTTCCATTCCCGTCCACCATATGCTGTCCATAACTTGCATTTTTTCCCTGATGAATAAGGGATTGAAACTTTTTCAGGGGGAAGTAGATGTTTTGGACAAAGGCCAGAGACTTGCATTTTTTCCCTGATGAATAAGGGATTGAAACCGTAATTTCCATTCCCGTCCACCATATGCTGTCCATAACTTGCATTTTTTCCCTGATGAATAAGGGATTGAAACTTTTTTGCCGCTGTGCTCCCGTTCTTTGCGGATATAGGACTTGCATTTTTTCCCTGATGAATAAGGGATTGAAACTTCAGAACTGTTCCAAATGCCGTTTCAGCCATATGATATCTTGCATTTTTTCCCTGATGAATAAGGGATTGAAACAAGTTTGTTTTAAAAAAGAAGTGTTCCTGCGGCTGTTCCTCTCTTGCATTTTTTCCCTGATGAATAAGGGATTGAAACCCCACTGGCTGTGGGGGGGACGTTTGGGAATGGCACATCAACTTGCATTTTTTCCCTGATGAATAAGGGATTGAAACCAGGCAGCGGCCAGTCTC
>JBBFLK010000026.1 GCA_037479115.1 Anaerohalosphaeraceae bacterium
AAGTGAAGGGAGTTGTAACTCCTGTTGACAAAAAACACGCTTTCAGAGATGACGGTGGCCTTCGCGGGAATGGCGATTCGTTTTCTTTTTCCCCGCCCTTGCGGGCGGGGCTATCTTCCAGCGGCCAGTGACCAGACGCCAGTGCCCAGCATCCAGCGGCTGGTCGCCGGTCATCCGTGAGCAGTTATCCTTATTCGTGACTAAATTATTTTAAAAAGTTTCTCACAAAGGGGGTTTTTGTGCAATACACAGAGAGGACAAGAAGTTTTTTCTTTCAGAGAGTCCCTTTTTGAGAGGCAAAAACGGATGAACCGAAGAGGATATCTGGGGATTTTTGTTTTTCTTTGCGGTTCGCTGGTGTCGGCAGCCCGGCAGCCCGCGGAGCATTTGGACAGAGGATTGATTGCTGTGGTTCAGTCCCCTTCGCGGGTGTATCTGGGCTGGCGGCTGCTGAAAACGGACCCGACGGACATCGGCTTTCATCTTTATCGGATTACCGACGGCGGCGAGCCCGTCAAGCTCAATTCCGAGCCGATTACGGATTCCACGAATTTTGCGGATGACTCCGCCCCGCTGGACAAGCCCAACCGCTGGCGGTTGACGATAGTTCTCGGCGGGGAAGAAAAGGAGGCGGCGACGGTTGAGCTGCCGGCCAATCCCCCCGTGCGTTCCTATATCTCTATTCCGTTTCAGGGCAGTTATGTCTGCAGCAAAGTTGCTGTGGCCGACCTGAACGGCGACGGACGATATGATTTTGTCATCAAGCAGCCGCAGCAGACGACCGACCCGGGGGTTTGGCAGAAAAGCACGGATACATTCAAGGTCGAGGCCTATCTTCACGACGGCACGTTTCTGTGGCGCAAAGACCTCGGGTGGAATATTGAACAGGGGATTTGGTGGTCGCCGATGGTGGTCTTTGATTTTGACGGAGACGGCCGGGCGGAGGTTGCCCTTAAGACGGCCCCGACCGATGTCGATTACCGCAACCCCGACGGTCATCCCTATCCGGGCCGGGTGATGTCCGGGCCGGAGTATGTGTCGCTGCTGGACGGGATGACCGGCCGGGAGCTGGACCGGGCCGACTGGCCCGCCCGCGGACGCGTGGAGGACTGGGGCGATGAGAAAAACAACCGCGCCTCCCGGCATCTGCTCGGGGCGGCTTATCTGGACGGGGTTCGGCCGAGTCTGATTGTTTTGCGGGGCACTTATACGCGAATGCGTGTGGATGCTTATAACGTGGCTGGCCGCAAACTGCAGAAGGTCTGGAGCTGGGACGGCGATGAAGAGGTGCCGCCGGTGCGCGGACAGGGCATGCACGGAATGCATGCGGCGGATGTGGACGGCGACGGACGGGATGAAATCATTCTGGGGGCGGCGGTGCTCGATGACAACGGCAAAATCCTCTGGAGTACCGGTCTGGGGCACCCGGACGGCTGTTATGTGACGGATATTTATCCGCAGCGGCCGGGCCTGGAAATTCTATACGGCATCGAGCCGCCGCAGGAGAAAAACGGCATTTGTATCGTAGATGCCAAAACAGGCGAGATTCTCTGGGGCTGTGAGCATCCAACGGTGCACGTGCACAGCCAGGGCCTGTTCGGCGAGTTTGATCCGGACAATCCCGGATACGAGTTTTATACAGGCGAAAAGGACCGCTCCCGACACTGGACGTACAGTGTGGACGGACGTCTGCTTTCAGAGGAATCGATGAGCACGCTGGCGCCGACGCCGCTGTATTGGCTGGATGGGCCTCTGAAGATGATTGCCGAACAGGGCCAAATCCGCCGGTATAAGGGCGAAGCGGTGGGCCGATATGAAGGGCGCATTTTGGCTGTGGCGGATATTCTGGGCGACTGGCGGGAGGAATTGATTACAGCGGTGCCGGGCGAACTGCGGATTTATACAACGACGCATCTGTCCCGACAGCGCCGGATGCCGCTGATGCAGGATGCGATTTATCGGCTGGATGTCGCGATGGTTTCGATGGGTTATTTTTATCCGCCGCAGCTGAGCGAGTATTTTGCGCTGGATGTCCCGCCGGCGATTCAGAAACCCTGAATTAGGGGCTTGCCTATGAATGTTCGCTGGATGTGTGTGTGGATTTTGCTGACGGGGGCGGGCTTGTCTGCTGCCCCATACCAACGGCAGATGGAAGCGCTTGACCGGGGGCTGGTCGCCCTTGTGGACAAGCCCGGCCGGGTCTTTCTGAGCTGGAGGATTCTGGGGACCGAGCCGGAGTCGATTGCTTTTGATGTGTATCGGCAGACAGAAGACGGCGAGCCGGTCCGGCTGAATGAAAAGCCCCTGACCGGCGGAACATGGTTTTCGGATGAGACAGCGGATTTGACGCGGGCGAACCGCTATTTTGTGCGGGCGGTTTTGGACGGGCGTCAGGGGCCGCCGAGCCGGGCCGCGGAAGTGAAGGCCAATCCGCCGGTGCGTCCGTATCTGTCGATTCCGATTCAGACTCTGCCGCAGCATCGTCCCTCGGATGCGGCGGTCGGGGATTTGGACGGCGATGGACGTTACGAAATCGTTCTCAAGCAGGAGATGCGTCCGCGGGATAATGCGCACAACGGCTTGACCGGCCAGACCAAACTGGAGGCGTACGACCTGGACGGGCGGTTTCTGTGGCGGATTGACTTGGGCAAGAATATCCGCGAAGGAGCTCACTATACGCCGTTTATTGTCTATGATTTGGATGGAGATGGGCGGGCGGAGGTTGCGGTGCGCACAGCCGACGGCACGGTGGACGGCACCGGCAAGGTCATCGGCGACCCGAATGCCGACTGGCGCGATGAGAACGGACGAATCCTCCGCGGTCCGGAGTATCTGACGATTTTTGACGGGCGCACCGGTGCGGAACTGGTGACAGTCCCCTATATTCCGCCGCGCGGAAATGTGCGGGACTGGGGCGATGCAACCGGCAACCGTTCAGACCGTTTTCTGGCCTGTGTCGCGTATCTGGACGGGGAGCGTCCTTCGCTGGTGATGTGCCGCGGCTATTATACGCGGACGGTGCTGGCGGCCTGGAACTGGCGGGATGGGAAATTGACGAATCTGTGGGTTTTTGACAGCGATGCGGGCCCGGAGAGCAATCGGGCCTACCGCGGACAGGGCAATCATAACCTGGCGGTCGGCGATGTGGACGGCGACGGCAAAGACGAAATCCTCTACGGGGCCTGTGCGATCGACCACGACGGCAGGGGCCTGTATTCCACCGGTTTGGGACACGGGGATGCGATGCATCTGGCGGATATTGACCCGGACCGGCCTGGGCTGGAAATCTTTGCCATCCATGAAAACCCGCGTCATCCGAACGGGGCCAATCTGCGGGATGCGGCGACCGGAAAGGTCCTTTGGGGGCTGGAATCGAAAGATGCTGTGCGGGGCGTCGCAATGGATATTGACCCGCGGCATCGGGGATATGAATGCTGGGCCTTCGGCAGCGGTTTGCAGGGCTTGTATAACTGCAAAGGAGAAAAGATTGCCGAGCGTTCGCCCCGCTCCTGCAATATGGGGATATGGTGGGACGGCGACCTGCTGCGGGAGCTGCTCAACGGGACGCGCATTACAAAGTGGGATTTCGAAAATCTGACGGAAACGATTCTGCTGGACGGCTGGGATTATGACTGTGTCCGCGTAAACGGCTCCAAATCCACGCCTTGTTTTTACGGGGATATTCTGGGCGACTGGCGGGAGGAGGTTATCTGGCCGACGCTGGACGGCAAAGAGCTTCGCATCTTTGTTTCGACGCATCCGACGGAGCATCGGTTTATTACCCTGATGCACGACCCGATTTATCGGCTCAGCGCCGCCTGGCAGAATGTCGGCTATAACCAGCCGACACAGGTGAGTTTTTATCTGGGCGAGGGGATGTCCGCTCCGCCCCGTCCCAAAATAAAAACCCCCAGGCCCTGAAAAACCCGGGGGCGGAGGGGGTATTGTTTTGTCCGCTACACGCCTTCGCGGTTTCGGCGAAGCAGTTCCTCGCGGCTGCAGACCCGCTGGACGGTATAGCCCTTCAGCGGGAGGATATGTTCGTGAATCATATCCAGAAAGTCCGACGGATAGGGGAAGAAGGCGTCCTCGATTTCATCCGGCGGCGTAATCCAGTTGCGGGCGCCTAAAACGGCCGGCGGCGCATCCAGTTCATCGAAGGCCAGCTGGGTGATGGTGGAGGCCATTGTGTGCAGATAGCTGCCGCGTTCGCAGGCGTCGGAGGCCAGCAGAATCTTTCGGGTTTTGCAGACGGACTCGAGCACCAGCGAATAATCGAAGGGCACCAGCGAGCGGGCATCGATAATCTCGCAGGACAGGCCGTAGCGGTCTTCGAGGATTTTGGCGGCCTCGATGGCGCGGTACAGGGTGGCGCCGATGGTCAGGATGGTCAGGTCTTTGCCTTGTTTGCGCAGGGCCGGCTGACCGAAGGGCACTTCGTAATATCCTTCCGGCACACCGCCCGGGTGAAACTCTTCGGCGATGCCGTACAGCCGCTGGCTTTCGAAGAAGACCACAGGGTCCGTGCCGACCAGGGCCGAATACATCAGCCCTTTGGCGTCGTAGGGTGTGGCGGGGAAGACGACCTTCAGACCCGGCAGATGGGCGCACAGCGAGGTCCAGTCCTGGCTGTGCTGGGCGCCGTATTTGCTGCCGACGGAGACACGCAGCACAACCGGCATTTTCAACAGGCCGCCGCTCATCGACTGCCATTTGCACAGCTGGTTGAAGACCTCATCACCGGCGCGGCCCAGAAAATCGCAGTACATCAGCTCCACGAGGGCCCGGCCGCCTTCGAGGGCGTAGCCGACCGCCGAGCCGACAATGGCGCCCTCGGCAATCGGCGTATTGAAAAGCCGATGATACGGCAGGGCCTCCGTAAGGCCCCGATAGACGGCAAACGCTCCGCCCCAGTCGCGGTTTTCTTCGCCGTAGGCAACCAGCGTCGGGTCTGTATAGAACCGGTCGAGGATGGCTTCAAACAGTGCATCGCGGAAGACAACACAGCGGCTGTCTTTGAGCCGCTGGCCCGCTGCATCAAAGGCGCTGCGGCTTTTGTCTTTCAGACTGAGGATTCGCGGGTTTTGTTCCTTCGGCAGGAGCGTTTCGGGGGTTCGGCTCGGGTCCATCGACTCAACACGCTGGTTGGAGAACATCGTCTGGTCGAGCAGGCAGCGATGCTTTTTGAGGTCGGCGCGGGGAGAAATGCTCAAGTCCACCGCTTTTTTGCAGGCCTTGTAAATCAGTTTTTCGGCTTTTTGCCGAATCTCGTCGATGGTCTGCTGCGTGCAGATGCCCGCTTCGACGAGGTCTTTGGCGTAGTGGACTGTCGGGTCCTGCTCCAGCCAGGCCTGGACCTCTTCTTTGTCGCGATAGCTGCTCTGGTCGGAGGGAGAATGGCCGCTGTATCGGTAGGTGATGGTATCCAGCAGGACCGGGCCGCCGCCCTGATTGAGGATTTCTTTTTTGCGGAGGATGGCGTCAGCGACCGCCAGCGGATTAAAGCCGTCCACGCGTTCGGCGTGCATCTGTTCGGGGTTAACGCCGGCGCCAAGCCGTGCCAGGACGCCGAACCCCATGGTTTCGCCCTGCGGCTGGCCGCCCATCCCGTAGAAGTTGTTCATAAAATTGAAAATCAGCGGCAGCCCTCCTCGATACGGCGGCTGCCAGAGGGTTTTGTATTGGTCCATGGCGGCCAGACAGATGCCTTCCCAGACCGGCCCGCAGGAGGAGGAGGCGTCGCCGATATTGGCGATGACAATGCCGTTTTTGCGGTTGATTTTTTTGTAGAGGGCCGCCCCGACAGCGATGTCGCCGGAGCCGCCGACGATGGCGTTGTTGGGATAGACCCCGAACGGCGGGAAGAAGGCGTGCATCGAGCCGCCCATTCCTTTGTTGAAGCCCGCCTCCCTTCCGAAGATTTCCGCCAGAGTTCCGTAAATCAGGAAATCAATCGCCAAATCTTTGATGGAGCCCTCGGCATCCTTTTCAACGACGCGAAGGCACTCGCCGTCAAAGTAGGTCTTCATGATTTTCATCAGGTCGGCGTCATCGAGTTTTTCGATGGCCGACAGCCCTTTGGCGAGGATTTCGCCGTGGCTGCGGTGGCTGCCGTAGATGTGGTCGTCGATGTTCAGGTGAAAGGCCATTCCGACGGCGGCGGCTTCCTGACCGAGCGACAGGTGCGCCGGTCCCTTGTGGTTGTATTCAATCCCCTGATAGGAGCCGCGGAGTTTGATTTCGTTGAGCATCGTTTCGAAGGTGCGGATAATCATCATATCCCGCTGAATCCGCACCAGCTGCTCACGGCTGTAGCGGCTTTGCTCCTCGCGGATGCTTTTTTGGTATTGGTTGAGGGGAATCGGCTGAAACTGAAGCCAGCCGGGGGCTCGGTTTTCTTTCGGACAAATGCGAATGGATTTGGGCATAAAAAGACCTCGTATGTTAATATTTTGGATACAGGACGTTTATCTGATGACGATGAAAGAAGTCCATCCAGTTGGATTCCGGTTTCTTTTCGGTAATGACGGCCGAAAGCATCTGCAGGTCGATGATTTTGTAGAGCGCGGGGCGGTCGAATTTGCTGCTGTCGGCCAGGAGGATGCATTCGCGGGCGTTGCGGGCCGCCAGCCGAAGCAGATGGGCGCTTTCGATGTCGATGGAGGTCAGCCCGAAGTCCTGGCTGATGCCGTCGGTGCCGAGGAAGGCCCGATAGCCGCGCAGCCGCTCGATGGTTTCGGAGGCCAGCGGCCCGACGGTATCCATCCGTTCGGGGCGGTACTGTCCGCCCAGCAGGAGCACGTCGATGCCGGGGGACTGAAGTTCGAGGGCCGTGCGGACGGAATTGACGATGACGGACAGTCCCTTGCGTCCCCGCAGGTAGGCGGCCATTCCAAAGCAGGTAGTGCCCGACCCGATAAAGATTTGGTCGCCGTCCTGGACGAGGTTGGCCGCCAGCTGAGCGATGACGCGTTTGGCCTCGATGTTGCGCATTGATTTGGACAGGAAGGAATAGTCGGAGTTTCGCGCGACCGCAGCGCCCCCTCGCGACAGTTCGAGCAGTCCTTCGGCGGCCAGATTGTGCAGGTCTCGACGAACCGTTGCTTCAGACACCTTCAGGTGTTCAGCCAGCTGCCGAATGCTCACGTGTCCCTGCCGGTAGGCAAGGGTCAGAATGCCTTCTCGTCTTTGCTGAATTGTGGGAATCATAACTCTTTTGTTCACAGTGCTGCCGCTTTATCAGTATAATTAAACGAGTTTCTTTCATAAAATCAACAGAAAATTGAAAAAATATGCTTGAAATATGAAAGAAACTGATATATTTTTGAAAGCCAAAGAATCTTTTTTTGAAAAGGACATCGGATGTTGTTGATAAAGATACCCCTGAAACTGCGTTCATCCGAAGCAGTCATTGACCGATGGGCGGCCGAAGAAAAGAAACCTGTTCGAAAAGGGCAGCCGCTTTTCTTTTTGAAAAGTGCAGACGAAATTGTGGAGATTCAATGTCCTCAGGACGCATTTCTTCTGAAGATTCTTGAACCGGAGGGGGCTTGGGTTGCAAGCGGACAAGCCGCCGCTGTAATCGGAAACCAAAGTGAAGACGCTTCTTCGCTTAAGATGCTTTATGATAAGGACATAGAAAAAAAATCTGAACCAATTGAATCGGTTTCAGACCTAAAAGAAATCCCCTCACAACCCAAAGAGGTCAAAATGGCTCCTCAATCTGCTCCTTCAATTCCCGCCGGAAAGGTTATTCCTGTTTTAATGCCGCAGGCAGGCCAAACGATGGAGGAAGGAACGCTGCTGGCCTGGAAGGTCAAAGAAGGGGACCGGATTTCTGTCGGACAGGTCATTTTTGAGATAGAGACCGACAAGGCCACGATGGAGGTCGAGGCGGTTGAGGCGGGTCGGCTGGCGAAAATCGTTGTCCGAGAAGGCCAGACTGTACCGGTCAAGACGCCCGTGGCGTATCTGGCGGAGAACGATGCGGATGTGGAGGCATATTTGGCGGCTCAATCCGGCGGGCAGCCGGCCGCCGCCGAGCCCAAAGAAGCTCCGGCCGCAAAAACCCCGGCGTATGAGGGTGTTCAAACGGCTCCGGCGCAGGCCGAAAGCGGACGCATCAAGGCCTCGCCTGCCGCCCGAAAGGCCGCGGCCCAGCGGGGGATCGATTTATCGGCGGTTTCCGTCGGTTCCGGACCGGGCGGGCGGATTTTGTCCACAGACGTGGCCAAGGCACAGCCCGCTGCCGGAGGTGTTCAGCGAAAATCGATGAGCAAGATGCGTCGGGCGATTGCCAATAACCTGCTCTATTCCAAGCAGAATATTCCCCATTTTTACACCAAACTGACGATTCATGCCCAGCCGCTGTTTGAAACATACAAGCAGACCAAGGAAAAATACCCCTGCAGCATCAATGATTTTGTTGTGATGGCGGCGGCGAAGGCGATTCGGCAGTATCCGGCTTTTCGCAGCCAGCTGAAGGACAATGAAATTGTTGAGTTTCCGGATGTGAATATCGGGATTGCCGTCGGCACGGAAGAAGGGCTGACTGTGCCGGTGCTGCTGAAGGCGGACCAGCTGCCGCTGCGGGAGCTGGCCGTGCGGACCCGCCGGCTGGCGGAAAACGCGCGTCAGGGCAAGCTGGAGGGGGTCGGGCAGGGCATCTTTACCATTACCAATCTGGGGATGTTCGGCGTGGAGGAGTTTTCGGCGATTATCAATCCGCCGGAGTCGGCGATTTTGGCGGTCGGGGCCGTCCGCGAGGGCGTCTGGGTCGAGAACGGCCTGCTGAAGCCCAGCCGTCTGATGACGATGATTCTCAGCAGCGACCATCGGATTATCGACGGTGTGCTGGCGGCTCAATTTATGCAGACGCTCAAAAATCTGCTGGAAAATCCGCAGACGCTGGCGCAGGTCTGAACAGGAGCAAACTATGACAGAACATTTTTCCGTTGCGGTGATTGGGTCCGGTCCGGGCGGGTATATTGCAGCGCTGAAGGCCGCGCAGCTGGGCGCCAAAACGGCCGTCATTGAAAAGCATCTGCTCGGGGGCACCTGCCTGAACTACGGCTGCATCCCGTCCAAGGCCCTGCTGGCCTCGGCGGAGCTGCTGCATCGGATTCGGCATTGTGAGCCGCTCGGCGTGCAGGTGAACGGCTCGGTGGGGTTTGACTGGACTGCAATCCAGAAACGCAAAGACAAGGTGCTGGCCAAGCTTCGCGGCGGCATCAAAGGGCTCTTTGCCGCCCGTCAGGTGCGGCTTTATGAAGGGACTGCCGCCCTCGACGGCCCTGGGAGGATTTGCATCACCGACGGCCGGGGACAGACCCAAACGATTACAGCGGAGCGAATCATTCTTGCGGTCGGTTCCGTGCCGGCGCGAATCAGCGGCTGGCCGACCGACCCGGAAAAAGTCTGCACTTCGGATGAAGCCCTCCATTGGAAAGAGCTGCCCGGGCGTCTGCTGATTGTCGGCGGCGGTGTCATCGGCTGCGAGTTTGCCTGTATGATGCACGAATACGGCGTCAAGGTGACCGTCGTGGAGATGATGGAGGAGCTGCTGCCGGAGATGGAGCCGGAACTGGGCCGCACTCTGAATCGCCTTTTCACCCAACGGGGCATCCGCATCTTCACCGGCACCAAAGTAGAGTCCCTGACTGCCGGCGAGAAGGGGGTTTCGGCGGTTTTGTCCAACGGACAGACCGTCGAGGCCGACAAGGTGCTTATTGCGACCGGCCGACGTCCGAATACATTGTCGCTGGGGCTGGAGACGGTCGGCCTTCAAACGGACCGCGGGTTTATTCGTGTGAACGAGCGGATGGAAACGTCCGCCAAAGGGATTTTCTGCATCGGGGATGCCAACGGGCTTTGTCTTTTGGCTCACGCCGCCAGTGCTCAGGGCGTTGCGGCGGCGGAAAACGCCGTCGGCAGGTCAGCGGCTTATACGCTGCCGGTTCCCTCTGCGGTTTATACCTTTCCGGAGATTGCCTCGGTGGGACTTACCAGCCGGCAGGCCCGGCGGCAGAATATCCCGATTCGCATCGGGCAGTTTCCCATCGGATATCTGGGCAAGGCGATGGCCGTCGGCGAAGAGAGCGGTTTCGTAAAGGTCATCAGCCGGCGGGATGACGGTGCGCTGCTCGGTGTGCATATCTTCGGCCATAATGCGACGGAGATTATCGAAAGCGCCGTTGCGATGCTCGGGATGAAGGCCAAAGCGAAGGATTTGGGCGAAATGATTTTTGCCCATCCGACGCTCAGCGAGGCCGTCAAAGAGGCCGCCGAGGATGTGTATGAGCAGGCCCTGCATCTGCCGCCGCGCAAGGTTGTTCAGATGGCCGCCGAGACGGAAACGATTGGATAGAGAGAGGGATTTGTGGACGCACGGAAGATTATCCGGCAAATCGGTTCTGCAGAAGAGATAGAAAAGGCCGCCGAGTCCTGCGGGGGCTGGGAGGCCGTGCCGGCATTCAATACGCATATTCATCTGCCGCCGAATTTCTCGGCCTTCGAAACAGTTCAGGAGGCGGTTGAACAGGCCGCCGCAGAAGGTCTGAAGGTGCTCGGGGCGGGCAATTATTATGATTTTTCCGTCTATGAGCCGTTTGCGGAGGGCTGCCGGAGGCGGGGCATTTTCCCGCTCTTCAATACGGAGATTATCACGCTGGATGAGCCGCTTTTGCGCAGAGGCATCCGCATCAATGACCCGGGCAATCCCGGCAAGATGTATCTGTGCGGCAAGGGCATCAGCCGCTGGTCGGCCCTGAATCCGCGCGGGCGGGATCTGCTTGCGGTGATTCGCCGGAATGATGCGGAGCGGATGCGGCAGATGATTGACAAACTGAGCGAACATTTCCGCCGCTGCGGTCTGCCGATCGAGCTGGATGACCGGGCGGTTATCCAGCGGGTTGTCCGCCGCCATCGATGCGAAGCCTCCACCGTCACGCTTCAGGAGCGCCATGCTGCTCAGGCGTTTCAGGAGGTGTTGTTTGAGAAGGTCCCGCCGGCGGAACGCATCGGGCGGCTGACGGCCCTGTTCGGAACGGCTCCCAAATCCGCTCCGGAGGATGCGGTCGGGATTCAAAATGAGATTCGTTCTCATTTGATGAAGGCGGGCAAACCCTGTTTTGTGCCGGAAACGTTTTTGCCCCCGGCGCAGGCGGAGGAGCTGATTGGGCATTTAGGCGGGATTGTCTGTTATCCGGTTTTGGCGGACGGGGCCAGCCCTGTCTGCGAGTTTGAGGCGTCGCCGGAGGAGCTGGCCAAGACCCTTCTGCAGCGGGGGTATTGGATGGCGGAGTTTATCTCGCTTCGCAACAGCCCCGATGTGCTGGCTCGGTATGTCCGGACCCTTCGGCAGGCCGGAATTGCCGTGACCGTCGGGACCGAGCACAATACACTGGACAAGCCGCCGCTGGAGCCGGCCTGTCTGAAAGGGGTGCCGCTGCCGGAAGAGGTGAAAACGCTTTTCTGGGAGGGCACCTGCGTGCTGGCGGCTCATCAGTTTCTTTCGGCGCATGGCAAAGAAGGGTTTGTCCGTCCGGAGGAAATGTCCGACGGCACACGTCGCTGTGCTCGGATTGAACGGTTTGCCCGGCTGGGTGCGGCGGTCCTGAGGCGGTATTTCGAAACAGTAAGTCAGGGTTGAAACACTTTATGGATATGGAAAAGATTCTTGCGATTGCTCCGCTGCTTCGAATTGTTTTGAAGGAAAACGGCTGTTATCCGCTGGTTCGTTTTGCGGAGACCTGTTCGGCCTGCACGGTTTCCGTTTGTGCGGACTGGGACAATCCGAAAGAGACCGCCGAGCGGATTCGAGCGGCTGCTGAACGGCTGAAAGGGACAGGAGTTCAGGCCGTCTGTGTGGAAGAGGTCGGCTGTTTTCAGATTCTTCCCTGGCCCCGTCCGAAGCAGGGACGGGCGGCGGGAAAAATTGCTCTGGTGACGGGGGCGGCGCAGGGATTCGGGCTGGAGATAGCGCAGGATTTTGCCGCGCAGGGGGCCGTGGTGGTGCTGCTGGATATTAACGAAGACGGTGTCCGGCGGGCTGCTGAATCGCTCAATCGGCAGTACGGTCCTGAGACGGCACTGGCGCTGAAAGCGGACGTAACCAGTGAGGAATCTGTAGCCCAGTCCGTCGCGCAGACCGTTCGGCATTACGGGGGGTTCGATGTGTTTATCTCCAATGCCGGCGTGCTCAAGGCCGACAGCGTCAAGCGGCAGCCGGTGAAGGATTTTGATTTTGTCACGGCGGTCAATTACAGGGGCTATTACCTGTGCGTGAAGGCCGCGGCGCCGGTCCTGGCCCTGCAGCATCAGGCGGATGCATCCTATCGAAGCGACATCATTCAAATCAATTCCAAATCGGGCCTTCGCGGTTCCAACCGCAATTTCGCCTATGCCGGCAGCAAGTTCGGCGGCATCGGCCTGACGCAGTCGTTTGCCCTCGAGCTGGTGGAGGACGGCATCAAAGTCAATTCCGTCTGTCCGGGCAATTTCTTTGACGGGCCGCTCTGGTCGGACCCGAACAACGGGCTGTTTGTCCAGTATCTGCGGGCGGGCAAGGTGCCCGGTGCCAAAACCGTTGAGGATGTTCGGCGGGCGTATGAGGCGATGATTCCGATGGGACGGGGCTGCACGACCCCCGATGTGATGAAGGCGATTTATTATCTGATGGAACAGGAGTACGAAACCGGCCAGGCCCTGCCCGTCACCGGCGGCCAGGTCATGCTTCATTAAGAAAGCGAAGGATTATGAAGATTCCGTCTGTTCAGCAGGCCGTCGAGTTAATCGGACCCGAGCAGCTGCGGCTCAATCCGGGCAAGCCCGTTTATAAGCCCGGACCCTATCAGGTGCTGGCCAAAGTGGAGGCGGTGGGGCTGTGCTTTTCCGATTTGAAGCTGCTGGCTCAGTTTGACAAGCACCCCCGCAAGAGCGAGATTCTCTCCGGCATTGAGCCGTCGGTTTTGTCGGAGATTCCCAGTTACTGCCCGGGCGCCAAACCCACGGTGCCGGGCCATGAGATTTCATGTGTGATTGCGGCGGTGGGCGAGAAGGTCCGCCGGCATCGGGTCGGACAAACTGTGCTGGTGCAGACGGATTACCGCTGGCTCAAGACCGCCTCATCGAATGCGGCCATCGGCTATAATTTTGAAGGGGCCCTCCAGCAGTACATCCTTTTCGATGAGCGGGTGTATGTGGACCCGGACAGCGGCGAAAGTTTTCTGATTCCTGTTCAGGCGGATATTTCCTTTTCCGCCGGGGCGCTGGTGGAGCCGTGGGCGTGTGTGGAAAGCTCCTATGTGACGGAAGAGCGCCGCACGATTCGTCCGGGCGGACGTTTGCTGGTTGTGGCGGATGAGGGGCATCGCATTCAGGGCCTTCGGGAAAGTTTCGGTCCGCGTCCGCCGGCGCAGGCGGTGCTGTGCGGTCCGGCCGGTCAGCCGACCGATTGGGCGGCGGGGATTGCCCTGACGCACTGTCAGAATCCTGCCGGGCTGGAGGATGGGACTTTTGATGATATTGTGTATTTCGGGTGTCGGCGGGAGATGATTGAGATGCTCAATGACAAGCTGGCCGCCGGCGGTCTGATGAATATTGTTCTGGCGGGCCGGCGCATCGGCCAGCCCGTGTCCATCGGGATTGGGCGGGTGCACTACGGGATGACCCGCTGGGTCGGCACGACGTCGGATGACGCCTCGGACAGCTATCGAACGATTCCGGCGACCGGCGAAATCCGCGACGGCGAACGGGCGGCTGTTATCGGGGCCGGCGGGCCGATGGGGCAGATGCATGTCATCCGCATCCTCTGTTCGGGTCGGAAGGGGCTTTCGGTGGCGGCGGCGGATTTGGATGCGGCGCGTCTGGCTTCGCTCGAAAAGAAGGTGCGTCCGATTCTGAAAACGCGCCCGGCCGAGTATCGTTCGGTGCTGACGGCCGAGCAGCCCGACACGGAAATCTACAGTTATTTTGCCCTGATGGCGCCGGTGGGGGCTCTGGTTGCGGATGCCGTAGCCCGAAGCCGCCCCAATGCGCTGATTAATGTCTTTGCGGGCATTCCCGCCGCCGTCCGGCAGGAAATCGATTTGGACCGCTATATCGCCAACCGGTGCTATCTGTTCGGCACCAGCGGTTCGCGCCTGCGGGATATGCAGATTGTGCTGGACAAAGTGCTTTCGGGACAGTTGGATACGAATTGTTCGGTGGATGCGGTCTGCGGGATGGCCGGTGCGGCGGACGGAATCGAGGCCGTAAAAAATCGCACGCTGTCCGGCAAGATTGTGGTCTATCCGGCCCTCGAGAAGATGCCGCTGATGACGCTCGAGCAGGTCTGCCGGAGATGGCCGCAGGTGGCCGAGAAGATGCCCGACGGCATCTGGACGAAGGAAGCCGAGCGTCAGCTGCTTCAGACGGCTCAATAGGAGGTTGATTATGAGCGAAAAGGTGTATTATGCCGCCGTGGATTTGGGGGCTTCCAGCGGACGGGTGATGCTGGCCTGTCTGGACGGACAGACGATTTCGATTCAGGAAATTCACCGCTTTGAAAACGGCCCGGTCGAGGAGCAGGGCTCGCTGCGATGGGATTTTCAGCGTCTGTTCGGGGAGGTTCAGGAGGGGCTGCGCAAAGCCTTTCAGGCACAGCCGGCTATCCAGAGCATCGGTATCGACACCTGGGGGGTGGATTTCGGCCTGCTGGATGCGGACGGCAATCTGCTGGAAAATCCGTATCATTACCGCGACCGCCGCACGGAGGGAATGATTGAAAAGGCCGCCGAAATCCTGCCCAAACGAGAGATTTATTTTCACTCCGGCATTCAGTTCATGCCGTTTAATACGCTCTTTCAATTGCTGGCGTACCGGCAGCAGCCGATTTTTTCGCGGGCGGCCAAGCTGCTGTTTATGCCCAACCTGATGATGTATTTTCTGACGGGCCGGATTGGCGCCGAATATACGATTGCCAGCACATCGCAATTGATGGATATGAAGAGCGGCCGCTGGTCGAAACGGCTGCTGGAGGCCTTTGGCCTGCCGGAATCGCTTCTGCCGGACATTATGCAGCCCGGCACGCCCGCGGGCGTCCTGAAACCTGCTTTTCAGCAGGCTTGGGGCTGCGGGCCGGTGCCCGTCATTGCCGTCGGCACGCACGATACGGCCTCGGCGGTGGCCGCCGTTCCGGCCGAAAGCGGGCGGACGTGGGCGTATCTGTCCAGCGGCACCTGGAGTCTGATGGGCATTGAGATTCCGCAGGCGATTATTGACCAGCGCACGTTTGAGCGAAGTTTTACCAATGAAGGCGGTGTGGAAAATACAATTCGGCTTCTGAAGAACATTATGGGCCTGTGGCTGGTGCAGGAATGCCGGCGCTGCTGGATGCAGCAGGGGGAAAAATACAGTTTTTCGGAGCTGACGCAGCTGGCTTCGCAGGCCGAGCCGTTTGCGGGCTGGGTGGATCCGGATGACATCCGGTTTCTTTCGCCGCAGGATATGCCCGCGGCCATCAATCAGTATTTGACGTCCACGGGGCAGCGTCCGACGGAAGACAAAGGGCAAATGATTCGCATCATTCTGGAGAGTCTGGCCGCCCGGTACCGGCAGGTGCTGGACTGGCTGGAGGAGCTGCTCGGCCGGCCTATTGAAGTGCTTCACATTGTCGGGGGAGGGACGCAGAATGAGCTGCTCAATCAGCTGACGGCCGATGCGGCGGGCAAACGCGTTCTGACCGGACCCGTCGAGGCGACGGTGCTGGGCAATGTGCTGATGCAGGCCAGGGCAGGCGGCCGGATTCGGTCGCTGGAGGAAGGGCGTCAGATTATCCGCCGCTCGTTTGCAATTCGTGAGTATCAGCCCCGGCACAGTGCCGGATGGCAGACGTTTTTGAAGCAGTTTCCCAATGCCTGAAAGGAACACCGTGTCTGATTCGCCGTCTGTTTTGCTGGAAACGATTACCGCCCTGTCGCATCGGTTCGGCACGCCGGATTATGTCTGCGGGGGCGGCGGCAATACCTCCGCCAAGAATGAAAGCACGCTGTGGGTCAAACCCTCCGGCACGACGCTGGCCGGCTTGAGGCCCGATTTGTTTGTGCCCATCCGCCGCAGCCGTCTGGCCGCCTTGTACACGACCACTCCGCCGCAGGAGCCGTCCGCCCGCGAGCAGCTGGTTAAGGAAGTGATGACGGCGGCGGTTCTGGACGGGGCCGCCGGACGTCCGTCGGTCGAGTCGCCGCTTCACGATTCGCTGTCGGCCCGCTACGTGGTTCATACGCATCCGGCCCTGGTGAACGGGATGACCTGCGCCAAAGACGGTCGGGCGGCCTGTCGGCGGCTTTTCCCAGAGGCCCTCTGGATGGATTATGTGGACCCGGGCTATACGCTCTGTATGGCGGTTCGAAACGAGGTGGAGCGGTTTGAGAAGGAACACGGTCGGCAGCCGGAGATGATTTTTCTGAAAAATCACGGGGTGTTTGTCGCCGCCGATACGCCGGAGCAGATCGACCGGCTGTATGAGGAGATTTTCCGGCGTTTGGAGGCCGAGTATGCCCGGGCGGGGCTTTCGACGAAAATGGAGCCGGGCCCGCTGCCGGAGGGATTTGACCGTGAAGGGGCCTTTGCCCGGATTCGGAGTGTTTTCGGGTCGGATGCCGCCGGCATTGCCGCCGCCGGGTTTTTCCAGCCGCCCGCCGGTCCGCTGACGCCCGACCATATCGTCTATGCCCGCTCGTTTCCGCTGACAGCGGAGCCGACGCCGGAGGCCCTCGAGGCGTATCGCCGCCGTTATGGGTGCACGCCGCAGATTCTCGTCTGGAACAATGTTGTGTTCGGTCTGGGTTCTACGGAAAAAAAGGCAGCCCTGGCGCTTGAGCTGGCCCTGAATGGGGCGCTGGTGGTGCATCTGG
The DNA here is from genome assembly GCA_037479115.1 of Anaerohalosphaeraceae bacterium. Classification (NCBI taxonomy): domain Bacteria; kingdom Pseudomonadati; phylum Planctomycetota; class Phycisphaerae; order Sedimentisphaerales; family Anaerohalosphaeraceae; species Anaerohalosphaeraceae bacterium. The sequence goes on from JBBFLK010000026.1 coordinate 16,896, forward strand.
CGGAGGCGTTCGGCGGGGTCGAATATATGAGTGAGCCGGCCCGGCGATTTATCGAGGGCTGGGAAGTGGAAACCTATCGAAGCCGGCAGATTCAGTAAGCAGGAGAGAGAATATGGAAAAAACAATCGAACAGGCGTATGCCCTCGCCCGTGAACAGTATGCCCAACTTGGGGTGGATACGGAAAAGGCCCTCGAGCAGCTGGCCGGAATTCCGATTTCGCTTCACTGCTGGCAGGGGGATGATGTCGGCGGGTTTGAGCGGGCCGGCGCGGAACTGTCCGGCGGCGGGATTCAGGCCACGGGCAATTATCCCGGCAAGGCCCGCACCCTCGAGGAGCTGCGGATGGATTTGGACAAGGCCCTGTCGCTGATTCCGGGCCGGCACCGGCTCAACCTGCACGCCTGCTATCTGGATAACGGCGGCCGGTTCGTGGACCGCGACCAAATCGAGCTGCGGCATTTCCAGTCCTGGATTGACTGGGCCAAAGAACGGCGGATGGGGATGGATTTCAACCCGACTTTCTTTTCGCATCCGAAGGCCGCCGACGGATTTACGCTCAGCCATCCGGACAAGGCGATTCGTCAGTTCTGGATTGAGCACGGCATCCGCTGCCGGCGCATCGGGGCGGAGATGGGCCGTCAGCTGGGTTCGGCGACCGTAACCAATGTCTGGATTCCCGACGGCTTTAAGGACATTCCCGCCGACCGCACGGCCCCGCGGGAGCGTCTGAAGGAGTCGCTGGACGCCGTTTTTGCGGAGAAACTTGACCCGCGATGCAATCTGGATGCGGTGGAGTCGAAACTGTTCGGCATCGGGGCGGAAAGCTACACCGTCGGCTCGCACGAGTTTTATCTGGGCTATGCCGTCTCGCGGCAAAAGCTGCTTTGTCTGGATGCGGGGCATTTTCATCCGACGGAGGTCATTTCGGACAAAATCTCTTCGGTGCTGGCCTTTGTGCCGGGCCTTTTGCTTCACGTGAGCCGTCCCGTGCGGTGGGACAGCGACCATGTGGTGATTCTGGATGACGAGCTGCGGGCCGTGGCCCGCGAAATCGTCCGCTCCGGCCGTCTGGACCGGATTCATATCGGGCTGGACTTTTTCGATGCGAGCATCAACCGCATTGCCGCCTGGGTCATCGGCTCGCGCAATCTGCTCAAGGCCCTGCTGACAGCGCTGCTGGAGCCGGCGGACACCCTTCGTCAATTCGAGGGGCGGTTCGATTACACGGCTCGGCTGGCCTGGATGGAGATGCTCAAGACGATGCCCTGGTCCGCCGTCTGGGAGTATTATTGTCTGAAAAACAACGTACCGTCCGAGCGCGGCTGGCTGGAGGAAGTCCGCCGCTATGAGACGGACGTGCTCCGCAAACGGAATTCATAGCGAACCCTTTGACCCTTGTGATGCAGGAGGCCCTTTATGCAGACTGAAATGGAGCAGCAGAAACATTCCGTAGGAGATGAGTTTGAGCGGGAGCCGGTGCCGCAAAGTGCGCTGCTCGGCTTTAAGAGCTTTGTGGGAATGTATGCGGGTGAGCACTGCGCCGGAACCGAACTGATGCTCGGGCCGCTGTTTGTGGCCGCCGGCGTCGGCGCGTTTGACCTTTTGGCGGGTCTGATTGTCGGCAACGCTCTGGCGGTTCTGAGCTGGATGCTGATGTGTGCCCCGATTGCCACGCGGGCGCGGCTGACCCTGTATTATCAGCTGGAGAAAATCTGCGGCCGGCAGCTGGTGACGCTGTACAACCTGGCCAACGGGGTGATGTTCTGTTTTCTGGCCGGTGCGATGATTACCGTTTCCGCCACGGCCGCGGGCGTCTGGTTTAAGTTTCCGATGCCCGCCCTGAATGATTTGTATCCCAACAGTGTCGGCTGGGTCATTGCCGCCGCCGTCGTCGGCGGGCTGATTACCATCGTCGCCGCCTACGGCTATCAGACCGTCGCCAAGTTTGCCAATCTGGCCGCCCCATGGATGGTGCTGGTCTTCCTCGTATTCGGCATCGTCGGCCTCAAGCAGTTTATTGACGTAACGGGGGTGACCATTCGCTCGGCGGCTGATTTGTGGGATTTGGCCAAAACGCATATCTGGAAAGGCGGCGAGCCGCTGCCCGGCCAGGTGAAGTTTACCTTCTGGCATGTGATGTTCTTTGCGTGGTTCTGCAATATGGCGATGCATATTGGGATGTCCGATTTATCGGTGTTCCGGTTTGCCCGCAAGTCCTGGTACGGAGTCGCCTCGGCGGCAGGGATGTATGTCGGGCATTTTATGGCCTGGATTTGTGCTTCGATTCTGTATGCCTATCAGCTGCATCTGGACCCGAACGATACGGCCGTTCTGCCCGGGCCGCTGTCCTATCGGGCGGCGGGCGTGGCGGGCCTTCTGTGTGTGATTATTGCGGGCTGGACGACCGCCAACCCGACGATTTACCGGGCGGGTCTGGCCTTTCAGGCCATCATGCCCAAACGCTCCCGCTTTACCGTGACGTTGGTGACCGGTGCCGTGGCGACAATTGCCGGAATGTTCCCCGCCTTTGCGATGAAGCTGCTGGATTTTGTCGCCTTTTACGGGCTGCTGCTGATGCCGATGGGGGCAGTCATCTTTGTCGATTTCTGGCTGATGAAGAAGTTCGGCCTGGAGGACAACTATGCGGAGAAGCGCCGCATTGCCTTTAACTGGGCCGCGGGCCTGGCCTGGTTTGTGACGCTGGCCATCTGCGGCTGGCTGGTTCTGACCGGACGGGTGCAGATTTATTTTGTCTCGCTGCCGGGCTGGTTTATGGCGGCCGTGCTGTATGTCATCCTCAGTGCGATGCTTCAGAAGCAGATAACCGAAAAGCCCGAAGTGAAGTTTCTGGCCCGCCTCTTCGGCTACGGCTCGCTGATTCTGCTGGTGCTGGCGTCCGTGCTGTTTCTGGCGGGCTCCAAAGACCTCGACTGGGTCAAGCAGGTCGTCGGCCTGATGACAATCGTCTGGTTTGCTGCCGCGGCACTGTGGATGTGGAAAGAGCGGTAAGCGTTCTTACCGCTCTTTGATGAGCACCACGTAGTCCAGCGTCTGTCCGGGAATCGTTACGGTCTGTCCGGCCTGAACGGTTCTGCGCATCAGGGCGCAGTCGGCCAGCCACAAATCGTGTGCCCGCCAGATGCCGCGAATGCCGGTGTCGGCAAATCCGGCGTCTTTGAGGGCTTTTTCGAGCTGGGCTGCCGCCGACATCGCTTTCTGGTCCGGCTTTTTGAGCGTGTGTTTGGGGAAGGTGCCTGTGGAGTACATCACAAACACCTCCGCCGGACGATTGACTCGGAAGGACAGGTCTGTGCGGTTGTTTTCCCGGCTGAGCCGTTTGGTGGCAATCCACCTGGCCCCGCGGACCGGCTCGGGCAGCTCGTCGAACGTATTGTCGGACTGACCGTTGACTTCATAGTAGAACGGCCCCTGGCTTTCGACAGGCCGGTCGATGAAAATCGCCGGATTGTCCGGGTTGGAGCTGGTCAGGGCTGTCACCAGTGCATCCGGCGGCTCGGGCATTGTCTGTCCGTCCGGCGCCTTCTGATAAATCACCATCGAGGTCCGCAATCCCCGATTGTCCCGGGCTTCAATCACGTTTTTGCCGGGTGCCAGCGGGCTCTTCCAGAAGAAGACGTTGTTGATGGCAATCCCTTTGACCGGAATCGTGCTGTTTCCCTCCCGCTTGACGGAGTCCGGGTGTCTGTATTCGCCGTTTTTGCGGATGCCCTGCGAAACACCGTTGAGGAACAGCTCGACTTGTTCCGCATTGGAATAGACCTTGATGCCGTTATCCGATTCAAACTGACGGTAGAAGTGATGCCGTCCGCACAGGTGCAGGACGGGCAGGTCCGGTTTCAGGAAGGACTGGAAGTGATAGTAAAAGTCCTTCGGCATTCCCGCCAGGGTGATGATGCCTTTGGTGTTCCGGTTGTTCTTGAACTTCTTGTTGTAAAACTCACGGAAGTTCCACCACAGGAACATTTTGTGCTCCTGAGGATTGTCGCGGAAGATGCACTGGAAACGGAATTCGGAGAACAGTTCACCGTATTCTTCCGGCTCAAATTTATCGACATCCCAGCGGATGGTTCCGTAGGGGACATGATGGGTAATCCAGGTGCCGGCGCCGGTCTCAGAGATATAGGCGCTGTCAGGCATTTTGGCAAAATCGGTATAATGAGCGTGATACCAGCCCTGATAGGTGTTGCCCGCCACGAAATCCACATTGGACGGTTTTTCGCCGGCGGAGGCATAGGTAATCAGCCGGGTTGTGTCCTCCTGCCGGATGACGTCGGCATAGTACGAGGCGACCTCCTGATAGGTCTCATTGCCGCTGCTCCAGAACAGGATGCTCGGGTGATTCCAGTTCTGCCGCACCATTTCGCGGGTGATGCGCTCGCCGTCAGCGTTAGGAGCGGTTTCGTATTTGACGCCGCGGTCCCACTTTTGGCCGGCCAGGCCGTTTTCCGCCCAGACAGCCAGGCCGTATTCATCGGCCAGCTGATATTCCAGCCGCCGGTGCGGATAGTGCGCCAGTCGGACCGTATTGACCCCCAGGTCCATCATCGCCTTCCATTCCCACCGCAGCTGCTCATCCGTCATCGCATTCCAGGTGTGCTCATCCTGATGATGTTTGCAGACGCCGCGAACCAGCAGTTCTTTTCCATTCAGCAGAAACCGTCCGTCTTTGAATTCAATCGTGCGAATGCCCGTCCGCTCCGTAATCCGGTCTGCGACCCGTTTGTCCGCCAGAACGGTGGTGTGCACGGTGTAGAGGTTCGGTTTGCCGATATCCCAGCGTTTCGGAGACGGAATGTCTGCTTGAGCGTCCGCTTTTTGAATGGATTGCGGCGGCAGCGTCAGAGCCGTTTCCGTCTGAGCGCAGGGCTTTCCGTCCGGGTCCAGAATCTGATGACGTACGGTGACGGTCACCGGTTTGTCTAGAGTATTCCGCAGAACCGTTTGAGCCTGCAGGACGGCCTTGCGGTCGGTAATGTCCCGGGGAGTCAGATAGACCCCGCAGGAGCCCATCTCCGGATAGATATGCACCGGGCTGGTTTCGATCACCCAGGCCGGGCGGTACAGTCCGCCGTCGGTATAGTACAGGTTGGAATGTGACAGACAGTTGGCGGCTTCCGCCAGCCGGTTGTTTACGCGAAGGAGCAGCTCATTGGACTGTCCGAATTTCAGCCCGTCCGTCAGGTCAAAGGCCGCCGCCGTAAAGCCGCCGCGATGCCGCCCGGTCCATGTGCCGTTCACCCAGACATCCGTCACGGAAGCGGCGCCTTCCAGATACAGGTAATACCGTCTGCCGGCGCTGCTTTTGGGAAGGCGGAGCGTGCATCGGTACCAGCCGGAGGCGTGTTCATCCAGTCCGGACAGGCGAAAGCCGTGCGGAAGGGTGACGGATTCCCACGCCGCATCGGCGGGAAAGACCGGCTCGGCTCCCTCCGGCGTTTTGTCCTCACAAAATTCCCATTGCATCAGAGCGGTTGTTTTTCGCGGCTGCACGGAAAGCGAGGAGCAGCCGGCGGCCAGAAGTGTCAGACCCCAAAGAACGCTGCCGAGAAGGATTTTTTTCATGGCATTCCTCATTTTTGAACGGTTTTTCACTTTCAGACAAATTCAGACAGACGGCCTGCCTCTTGGGCCTCCGACGGGGGCCGAAACGAGACGCCTCTGCTGTTTAAGATGTAAGGAACTCGGGAAATCCGGTATTCCTACAGGAAGATTTTTTATTTTTTTCTTCGACCGGCGTTTGTCAGGGCACAATCGGCTCAATCAGGAAGCTGTATCCATACTCTTTGTCCTTGGCCGGCAGGGTATATTGCGCGTGGGGTTGGGCTCCCCAGCTGTCATCGCCGCCGACGCCCATCTGTTTGTAGTCGATATTGACGGTCAGGAAATCCCGGTCCGGCAGTTCATGCGGATGTTTGGCATTTTCGAGGTCCTCCATCGACCAGGGCCATGCGCTGACATACAGAAGCGGCAGACCGGTGATTTTCAGACCGTGTCCGTTTCTGTCCGTCAGGGTCATCCACCGCACGTCGGTTTTGTTGCCGTATTCCTGCGGACGGATATACATATGTTTGGGGTCCGTCACAATCTCTTCATAAATCCCCACAGCCGCTCCGGTCAGCCGGTCCCAGTAGCTTTCGTGCGGACCGCGTCCGTACCAGCGGAGCAGAGCGAACCGGTTGGGGATTTTCATCTGCATGCCGAAGCGGGGCATTTCCGGCAGGTCGCCTTTGCCCGCAAAATGGTTTTCGACGAGGATTTCGCCGCCGGAGTAAACCAGATAACGCAGGTCCAGTTTGGAATTTCCGGCTTTCAAGGTCAGAGCGAACCGCACCTGAATCTGTCCGTCGCGGAGGGTTTCCACTTCGACGGAATCCACTTTGGGGTCCTGAGCGGCTGTCTTCCAGACCCGAAGCCGCCGCGGCATTCTATTGCCGTTGTCGTTATCCGTCGGCACCCGCCAGAAATTCGGCACCAGGGGCTCTGTGAGCATTTCCTGGTCTTTGATTTTGTAGGAGACCAGGGCTCCGAGGGATTTGCTGAACACGGCGGTGAAAGTGTCGCCCTGAACACGGACAACTTCCTGCGTTTCCGTCACGGCCGGGGCCTTCCGCTGCGGGTTGGGCTGCGGCAGCGGAGCGGGGTTCTCCCGTTTTCTCAGCTCCATCTGTTCCCAGGCCAGCAGATGCCCGCGCTTGGCCCAGGGCTGGTCGTCAGCCAGACGGAAGGAGACGGTCAGGTGATATTCGCAGAACGGGCTCCATTTGTAGCTGGGCAGCGGGATAAAGAGCTGTTTGCGTCTGCCGGGGGGAATATCCTGCCGTCCGAGACTGCCGCGGGCGATCACGGCGCCGTTTTCCGTCAGTTCCCAGTCGGCCTCCAGCAGGTCTTTCAGGTTGGTAAACACATACTTGTTCTCGATTTCCACCAGTCCTCTGTTTAAATCAATCGGCTGGACCGCTACATTCTGATAGACCTTTTTGACCTCATACAGATGCGGATTGGGTTTGCGGTCAGGCTGAACCAGACCGTTGCAGCAGAAATTGCCGTCATTGGGCTGGTCGCCGAAGTCGCCCCCATAAGCCCAGAATAGACGGCCCGTGGCGGGGTCTTTTTTCCGCAGCCCCTGGTCCACCCAGTCCCAGATAAACCCGCCCTGAAGGGCCCTGTATTTTTCGATGACGACCCAGTAGTCGGCCAGATTGCCGCAGCTGTTGCCCATGGCGTGCGAATACTCGCACAGAATCAGGGGGCGGTAAATATCCTTCCGCTTGGCGTAGGCCTCAATCTGATGAATCCGGGCGTACATCGGGCAGACAATATCCGTCAGGGGACGCTCCCGCGCCGGCTCGTACTGGACCGGACGGCTCGGGTCGCGCCGGCGAATCCAGTCGCTGGTGGCCTCAAAGTTCGCCCCGTCTCCCGCCTCGTTGCCCAGCGACCAGATGATGATGCAGGGATGATTTTTATCCCGCTCCACCATGTTCTTGGTGCGGTCCAGGTGGGCTTCCTTCCACATCGGGTCATTGCCGAGCGAATCAAACAGATTCGAATAGTTCATCAGGGCGTGGGATTCAATGTTGGCTTCATCGACGACATACAGACCGTATTCATCGCACAGGTCGTACCACATCGGAACATTCGGATAATGACTGGTGCGGACGGCGTTGATGTTGTACTGCTTCATCAGGCAGATGTCCTGAATCATCGATTCCCGGCTGACGGTGTGTCCCGTATCCGGGTCGTGTTCGTGCCGGTTGACTCCTTTCAGGTACACATATTTGCCGTTGACCAGCAGCACGCCGTCTTTGATTTCCACCTTGCGGAAGCCCACATTGCATCCGACGGCCTCTTTGCCCAGGGTAAGAACCAAACGGTACAGATGCGGCGTTTCCGCCGTCCATTTGAGGGGATTTTTCACGTCGGCCCGCATTTCGAGGGCAATTTCCTCGCCGGCGCCGATTCGTTTCGGGGCGGCGGCGGGCTTGAGCGAAGCAATGACTCGGCCGCTTTTATCAAACAGCGTTCCCTCCAGCTTCGGCAGGGCGGCGGGGACCGGACCATCGTTGCTCACATCGACCGTTACGCTCAAAACAGCATCCCGGTAATCGCTGTCCAGGTCGGTCTTGACAAAAAAGTCGCGAATTCGGACGGCCGGTGCGGAATACAAATACACATCCCGGAAGATGCCGCTGAGCCGCCAGAAATCCTGGTCTTCCAGATAGGAGCCGTCGGAGAAGCGGTACACTTCAACAGCCAGAATATTATCTCCGCTTTTCAGATAGGGAGTAATCCGGAACTCCGCCGGCGTGCGGCTGTCCTGACTGTAGCCGACCTTTTGTCCGTTTATCCACAGATAAAACGCCGACTCGACGCCGTCAAAGACAATGAACACTTCCCGGTCCTTCCATTGGAGGGGAACCGGAAACGTGGTTCGATACGACCCGACGGGGTTGCGCGTTTTGAAGGTGGTGAAATGTTCCGGCGGCGTGCCCATCACGCGGGGCGGGTCTTTGTGGAACGGATAGGTAACGTTGGTGTAAATCGGAACATCGTACCCGTGCATTTGCCAGTTGGAGGGGACGGGAATTTCCTTCCAGCTGCTGACGGAAAACTCCGGTTTGTAGAAATCAGCCGGACGGCTCTGCGGGTCCGGCGACCAGTGAAATTTCCAGTAGCCGTTCAGCGAGCGGTAGAACGGACTTTTGGCCCGTTCGAGCGTCCGGGCCTGTTCGACGGTTTCAAACGGGATGAATGTGGCCCGGGCCGGTTCTTTGTTGATTCGGAATACAGCCGCATTCTCCCAGTCCGGCACAGCCTCTTCGGCAAGGACGCCGGCGGACAGAAACAAACTGAACATGGCGAGATTTCGGATCCGTGCGATGGGCTCCATGGCGATTCTCCCTGACCGTTCCGCGGTCGTTTGAGTTCTCATTCCCTTGTTTTAAAACAACCCGCAAAGACAGGGATGGACTATATCCGATGCCGCAAAAGATGTCAACGATTCAGAAAGCGGAACGGCTTTTTCAGGGGACAGCACCGTGTGCCGATTCGGCGGCTACCATTGATAGGTCAGCGAGACCGATACCGCCGGTGCGTGTGTGCGGTAATCGCCGTGGCTGACCAGATAATTTCGTTTGTTCAGATGTTTGTCAAACAGCCCCAGCAGATTGTATCCGTACAGGCCCAGGGTGGTGTTCCGATTGGGCTTGTACTGGAGTCCCAGATTCAGAAACAGATTGCATCGATAGGCCTTTTCCCAGCCCTCTTCGATAAACCGATGCTCCGGAAACGGCGTTCCGTCCGGATACGTCGTGCCGGTGTTTTCCTGACTGAACGCTCCGCCGGGCCAGGCGTAAGGGTCATAGTCCGCATAGTCCTTCATCCCCGGGAATCCCCAATAGTACCGCAGGGAGGCGTCCATCGTCCATTTTTCATCCAGCCGGTGCCGCAGATTGATTTTGGTGATGTGGTTTGACCAATTAGCCAAGTCATTGCCAAAGCCGTAGGGTTTGGCGGTGATGTAAGTGCTTCGTCCGGGCTCCAGCTCGAAGTCAAGCAGCTTGGTGAATCCGTGGGACACTCTCAACCGGGTTTTTTCCGTATGATACAGGGCCTCCAGTTCGATTCCGTATTCTCTCTGTGTGCCGACCGGCAGCGTCTGGGCGGCATCATCATCCCAGGAAATCACATCCAGTTTGTGATGAAGGAAGACGGTGGCTGCCCAGTCCAGGTTTCGGCTGTGTTTTCGTTCATAGCGCAGTTCGAAACTGTCCAGAATTTCCGGGTCGCTGTCGCCGCCGAGGGTTTCCGCCTGATAGCGCATTTCTTCTTCCACATTCGCCCGCACCGAACGGGCCGCCATCAATTTGAAGGTGTCCTTTTCCGTCGGGGTGTGGACCACAGCCAGCCGGGGCGAGAACATCCAGCTCGTGTACGTGTGGTTGTCCAGGCGGGCCCCGAGGAACGTCGTCCATTGGTCGCTGAGCGTCCACTGATGTTCGGCCAGAAATGAAACCAGATTCGTGGACCACCGCGGCATCGGAATGGTATTCGGGTTGAGCCGCTGGCTGAGCGGAGCCATGTCCGGCCAGCCGTGGGCCTTCAGCCCGAGTTCCTGATGCGACAGTTCTGCGCCGAAGGCGAAGCTGTGCCGCTCATTCATCTGCCATCGAAGCAGGGCTTTGCCGTAATATTCATCTTCCCGATAGGCGTCTGAGACCGCGTTCTGGCGGTACTGGACAAAGTGGAAGGTGTCATAACTGAAGGCATAGTCAATATGGAGATTGTCCGCCAGGGTCTGGGTATATCCGATGGTGCCGGTCAGCTGCTGATACCCGTAAAAATTCGGCCGGGTCCGACGCCGGGTGTGTTCAGCCGTTAAGGGGTCATAGTCCCAGAAAATCACTTCGCCGTAGCCCCAATACGGCAGGGCCCACATTCCGGGTGAATAGAGATACTGTTTGCCGCCGCGGGTGTACCGCAGCCAGAGGTTCCAGTTTCCAATGTCCATCTGACCGAATAACTTCAGTGCCGGCAGACCCCGCGCATCGGCCCCATCGCGATTCACCGGTCCGTCGTGAAGTCCCTCACCGGCTTTCAGTCCATAAGTCGGCATCCACGGAGGTGTGCGGAAATTCCAGCCCCAGCTGGGCGCCCAGGACGGTTCGTCAATCTCCGAGGGAAAGTCCAGCGGGAAAATCTGCTCCGAATCGTATTTGCCGGCGCCGACATATTTGCCGATGCCTGCATACCAGAAATAGCCGCCGTCCCCGTCGTGGAATTTTTTGCCCTGTTTGATTTCTGTGGTATAAAACTCCTCCACAGCTCCGGCTCGGGTTGTGATTTCCGTGCCTTCGAAGGTTGCGGCGCTGTGTGTGACGATGTTAATCACCATCGACACAGCACCCGGGCCGTACAGCGCCGAGCCGGGCCCGCGCACAATATCAATATGGTGAATGTCGCCGAGCATCACAATATCCCGTTCGCTCAGCGCGCCGTAGTGCGTCCGCTCATTCATATTGCGGCCGTTGACCAGCAGCAGATATTTGTCGTCCCGGTCGTTGATGATGCCCCGCAGGCCCATGTGGTCCGATTCCCAGTGATGGCGAATCCACTGGAGATTCGGCACGTAGATATCCAGCAGCTCAAACAGACTCCGCGCCCCGGAGGCGGCGATATCTTCCTGGGTGATGGTGGTGACGGAAGCCGGCACCAGCCGCGGCTTCGTCCGGGTCAGGGTGGCCGAGGAGACAATTTCAATTTCCATCAATTCTTCGATGGACAGTTCAAATAAGTCCTGGGTTTTTTCGGCGCCGGATTCCTCGCCGGCAAGGCAGACGGCGGTTCCCAGCCAGATTGTCAGGACAACCTGTACCGCGGTCCGGCTTCGGAGGGTCGGTTTCGGATGACCAAGCGCAGAATGATTCATAATCATAACACTTTTCCGATGCTGCTGCCTATCCTCGAGTACGGCCGTCGGCTTTATCGACAATATTTGCGGAGGGTTTTAGAGAATTCTGAAGAAATGGATTTGCCAAAAACTGCCGGGTCCGATAATCAATGGTTTCCTTCCGACTTTGGGGACCTAACCATTTTCAAAAAATGTTTTTCCTGTACAATAAGGGTATGAAGACAACAAAAGAATGGATTGAATTGGATAAACAATATATCTGGCATCCGTTTACGCCGATGGCCGATTGGCTGGCCGGCGAGCCGGTGATTATTGAGCGCGGAGAGGGATTTTACCTGATAGACACGGAGGGCCGACGGTATATTGACGGGGTCAGTTCCCTCTGGTGCAATGTGCACGGCCACCGCGTGCCCGAGATTGATCAGGCGATTCGAGAGCAGCTGGAGCAGATTGCCCACAGCACCCTGCTGGGACTGGGGCAGACGCGTTCGATTGAACTGGCCGAAAGACTGGTGCAGATGGCCCCCAAAGGCCTCTGCAAGGTTTTTTATTCCGACAGCGGCGCCACGGCCGTCGAAATCGCCCTGAAGATGGCCTATCAATACTGGCAGAATCTCGGCTGCAAAGAACGGACACGGTTTATCGCCGTGCAGGAGGCCTATCACGGCGACACCATCGGTTCGGTCAGTGTCGGCGGAATGGAGCTGTTTCACGGCATCTTTAAGTCGCTTTTGTTTGAGACCTATTTTGTCCCCAGCCCGCATCCGTACCGTTTTGAGGGAACGCCGCAGCAGTGTGCGGAGTTTTCTCTGGAGAATCTGGAGTTTCTGCTTCGGCGTCATCCGGGGCAGATTGCGGGGATTATCCTCGAGCCGCTGGTGCAGGGGGCGGCGGGCATGCTCGTCCATCCGGCCGGCTTTCTTAGGGAGGTTCGCCGTCTGGCCGACCGCTATGATGTGCTGCTGATTGCCGATGAGGTGGCGACCGGCTTCGGACGGACGGGCCGGATGTTCGCCTGCGAACACGAACAGGTTTGTCCGGACCTGATGTGTCTGGCCAAGGGCATCACCGGCGGGTATCTGCCGCTGGCGGCCACGCTGACGACGCAGAAGATTTTCGATGCCTTTCTGGGCCGTCCGGAAGAGTTCAAAACCTTCTTTCACGGACACACCTATACCGGCAATGCCCTCGCCTGCGCAGCGGCCCTGGCGTCGCTGCAGCTGTTTGAGAAGCATCAGGTCATGGAGCGGATGCCGCCGAAAATCGACGCCGTCCGCGCCGCCCTTGAGCGGATTCGGGAGCTGCCTTATGTCGGCGATGTCCGTCAGTGCGGCCTGATGGCGGGCATTGAGCTGGTTTGCGATAAAAAAACCAAGGAGCCGTTTGCGTATAAACATACGCTCGGCGCCAAAGTCTGTGCAGCAATGCGGCCGAAGGGAGCAATGATGCGTCCGCTGGGCAATGTGATTGTCCTGATGCCTGCTCCGGCGATGGATTTGCCGACCCTGCAGACGCTGCTGGATATTGTGGAAGAAACGATTCGCAACGATGTTCCGAAAATCGTTCGAGGTCTTTAAATGGCAATTTGTTTGAATCTGCCGCGAAAACCCGGTTTGTTTATCACCGGCACGGATACCGGCGTAGGCAAAACGCTGATTACCGGAGCGATCGCCCGTCTGCTGGCCGAACAGGGGCTTCGGGTCGGGGTGTTTAAGCCCGTTGCCAGCGGCTGCCGGCGGACGCCGGAAGGGCTGGTCAGCACGGATGCAGAGTTTCTGGCCGCCTGTTCGCAGACCGACTGGCCGCTGGAGGTGGTCAATCCGGTTGCCTTTGAGATTCCCGCCGCCCCGATTACGTGCAGCCGCCTGGAAAATAGCTTTCTGGATTACGGACGCATCAGCTGGGCCTGGCGGCAATTGTGCGAGCAGTCGGATGCCGTCCTCGTGGAAGGCATCGGCGGGGCGATGGTTCCGCTGACGGAAACCGACACGGTTCTGGATTTGGCGGCGGAGTTTGACCTGCCGACGCTGATTGTCGCCCGTCCGCGGCTGGGCACAATTAATCATACCCTGCTGACCATCAAGGCCGTCCGCGATGCCGGTCTGCCGTTGGCGGGCGTTGTCATCAGCGGGTATAATGCCTCGCAGGCTGACATTGCCGAGCAGACCAGCCCCGATGTGATTGCTCAGGTCGGGCAGACGACCGTATTTGCCGTCATTGACTATGACCCGCAGGCGTCCGTCGAAGAAGGCCGGCTGGGAACAGCCGCCCTCCGGGCCCTGTCTATATGGGATTGGAAATCGCTGATTCAATGCTGAAGAGAAAGGAGATACAAATGTTCAGACGCATGGTTGGAATCATTTTGATTTGGATGGTTTCGGTTTCTGCATCGGCTCAGGAGCCGTGGAAGCCGCTTTTTAACGGCAAAGACCTGACGGGCTGGGAGCAGAAGGGCGGTCAGGCCGTGTACACGGTCGAGGACGGAGTCATTGTCGGCACAACCGTGCTGGATACGCCCAACAGCTTCCTGTGCACGCAGCAGTTTTATTCGGATTTCATCCTCGAGCTGGAATTCAAGGTTGACCCCAGACTCAATTCCGGCATCCAAATCCGCTCCCACAGCGTTCCGGAGTACAACAACGGCCGGGTGCACGGCTATCAGGTCGAAATCGACCCGTCGGACCGGGCCTGGACGGCGGGGATTTACGACGAGGCCCGGCGCGGCTGGCTGGCTACGCTCGAGAAGAACCCGCAGGCCCGTGCGGCCTTCCGGCAGAACGAGTGGAATCACCTGCGCATCGAAGCGGTCGGGGATGTCATCCGCACCTGGATTAATGATGTGCCGGCGGCTCATCTGTCCGACTCGCTGACTCCCAACGGCTTTATCGCCCTGCAGGTTCACACCGTCGGCCCCGACAAATCCAAAGAGGGCATTCAGGTCCGCTGGCGCAACATCCGCATCATTGACGAAAATGCTGCGGCGTATCTGAAGCCGATGCCGCTGCCGCTGACGTCGATGGATTATCAGCTGGGCAATCTGGAGGCCCCGCAGGGCTGGGTGTATCTGTTTGACGGCAAGACCCCAACCGGCTGGCGGAGTGCCCGCGGGCCGGACTTTCCCAAACAGGGCTGGGTGATTGAAAACGGCGTGCTGACAGTGCTGGACAGCGGCGGCAAAGAGTCCGCCGCCGGCGGCGACATCATCACTGTGGACACCTACAGGGATTTCGAACTGCAGCTGGAGTTTAAACTGTCCCCCGGGGCCAACAGCGGCATCAAGTACTTCGTCCAGCCGGACCTGAACAAAGGCCCCGGTTCGGCCATCGGTCTGGAATACCAGCTGCTCGATGACCTGCGGCATCCGGATGCCAAAGCGGGCAGCCAGCCCGGCAGCCGGACGCTGGCTTCTCTGTATGACTTAATCGCCGCCGACAACAAAGACCTGCGGCCTATCGGACGCTGGAACCACGCCCGCATCATTTCCAAAGGCACGCACGTGGAGCACTGGCTCAACGGCCGCAAGGTCCTCGAATATGAACGCAAAACGCCTGAATTCCGCAAGCTGGTGCAGGAGAGCAAATACAAAATCTGGCCGGATTTCGGCGAGTGGGATTCCGGCCACATCCTGCTGCAGGACCACGGCAACCAGGTCTCGTTCAAAAACATCAAGCTGCGTCGATTATAAGGAAGGATTCAGAACCGCCAGCAGCTGTTGGTGTTTGTCCTCGGACCAGGGCCCTGACGTCTGCCAGAGAATCTTGCCGGTTCGGTCGGTCAGAAACAGATAGATGGTTTCTTCGGTCTCGATGCCGAGGGCCTTCTTAAACGGCTCCTTATCAATGTGCAGCGTTACGGTTCGCAGCCGGGCCGGCTGAGACGGGATTCCTCCGCGCATCCCCTGATAAATAAACCATCGGGAAAACGGGTTCATTTTGCGGATGGTCGGCACCTCGAAGAAAGCAAACGACGGAATCTGCGCCTCCAGCGCCTCCATTTTGGGAATCCAGGTATCCACATCAGCCTGCTGCTGCCGAAGAAACGCCACGGCAATCAGGTTATAGTCTTTGCGCAAATTGTCGGGAAACGTGAACGCTTGGCCGGCCAGATTCCGGCCGGTTACGGTGGGGAAAAAGCCGCTTGTGCGGTCTTGAGAAACCATAACCGTCTCCTCGGGTCGGTTGGGAGAACAGCCCGGCAGAACTGTCAGAAGGACCCCTATGATAATCGTTTGCAAGCCGTTCTTTCGGGCAGACATTTTGTTTACTCCTCAATGAGCAGGTGCCAGCGGGGCGGGACGAAATAGGCCTCGCATCGGCAGCCGAGCATAGCGGCCATATTTTCGGAGGTGATGGTTTCCTCCTGGGTGCCGGCGGCCAGGATTTTTCCGTCTTTGAGCAGCAGCACGTGCGAAATCCACGGGCCGATTTCTTCGATATGGTGCGTCACGAACAGGATGGACGGAGCCTCCGGCTGAGCAATCATATATTCAAGGTCTTTCAGGAACCGCACACGCGCCGCCGGGTCCAGGCCGGAGCAGGGTTCATCCAGAATCAGCAGGGTCGGCCGGCAGACCAGGGCCCGGGCAATCATCACTTTCTGCTGTTCGCCCTGAGAGAGAGTCTGGTAGGACTGCTCGGCAATTGCATCGGCCCGCAGACGGGCCAGGGCTGCCAATGCCTGCTCCATTTCTTCAGGATTGGGCCGGCGGTACAGCCCGAGCGTGGCATCCAGGCCGGAGGCAACCACCTCAATCGCCTTGTCCTGAGCGGGCAGCCGCTGCTGCAGGGTGGAGCTGACCAGCCCAATGGTCCGGCGGAGTTTGCGGATGTCCGTAGCACCGAAGGTCTGCTGCTGGACGACGACCCGTCCGAAGGTCGGCCATTCATAGCCGGCCAGGATTTTCAGCAGCGTGGTTTTGCCGGAGCCGTTGGCCCCCAGCAGGGCCCAGTGCTGACCGCGCTGCACCTGCCAGCTGATGCCGTCCAGAATCGTCCGGTTTTTCCGGCAGAAGCAAACCTGTTCGAGCTGAATGACGGATTCCATAGGGATTAGACTCGCCGAAAGGGCCGTCCGGTCAGCCGTTCGTACGCTTCGATGTATTTGGCGGAGGTTTTGGCGACGATGTCTTCGGGCAGCTCCACCCCCGGACCGGATTTGTTAAAACGAATGTCTTCCAGATAGTTGCGGACAAACTGCTTGTCGAAGCTTTCCTGGTCGCGTCCGGGCTGGTATTTGTCCGCGGGCCAGAAACGTGAGGAATCGGGCGTGAGCACTTCATCAATGAGGATAATCCGGCCGTCCAGCTCGCCCCATTCGAATTTGGTATCGGCCAGAATAATGCCGCGCGAACGGGCATAGTCGCCTGCCTTGCGGAAGATTTCGATGCTTTTGGTTCGCACATACTCGGCTCGGTCGCGGCCTAATATCTTTACGCATTGCTCGAAGGAGATATTTTCATCGTGCTGGCCCTGTTCGGCCTTGGTGGCGGGGGTGAAAATCGGTTCGGGGAGTTTGTCGCACTGCTTGAGGCCGTCCGGCAGCCGGATTTTGCAGACGGTTCGGCTCTGCTGATATTCTTTCCAGCCGGAGCCGGCCAGATAGCCCCGCACGACGCATTCGACCGGCAGGACGCGGGTTTTTTTGACGAGCATCGAACGGCCGTCCAGCTGCGCAGGATGGCTTCGAAACGGCTCCGGAAAGTCCTGAACCTCCATCGAAATCAGGTGGTTTTCCACATCGCTGCCGAGAAAGTCGAACCAGAATTTGGAGATTTGTGTGAGCACTTGCCCTTTATAGGGGATGCCGGTTTTCATAATCACATCGAAGGCGCTGATTCGGTCGGTGGCGGCAATCAACAGTTTGTCGCCCAGGTCGTAGATGTCCCGCACCTTGCCGCGCCGGGCGGCTGTGCCCGGAATATCCGTTTGCAAAATGACTTTCGTCATAAATTGTCTCTTTCCCTGGAATAGATGCGAACGGCCGCATCGAATACAGGACATAGTAGGGTCTGCAGACCCGTTCGTCAATCAGAAAGCCCGCACAGCCGCCGACGCAGGGCGGAGTTTTTATGAAACCGCGGATTTCACAGATTGAACAAGAGAAAGAAACAAATTTTCACCACAGATAAGCTATGTAACCGGAGCCTCCCGGCTCGGTTAATATACGGGATCGTGTTTTCCAACGTCCCAAGAACCTTGGTTTCAGGAGGCTCCAATGAACAAGTATATCGGATTGGACATGGATAGCAAGAAGACCGTAGCGTGTGTAATTGAGGACGGCTGCCCGGACCGGTACTACACGCTGGGCAGGGAGGTGGACTGCCTGCGTCGGTTTCTGCGGTCTGAGCGAACGGCCGGCTTTCGGGTGGAGGCGGCCTTTGAGATCAGCGGGCAGGCGGGAATCCAGCAGCCGGAAAGATCCGAAATCCGAAATCGAACATCCGAATAAATTAACCACGGATTTCACGGATGACACAGATTAAGAACGGGGAAGGGAAAAAAATACAAAGGAGAAAAGCGAATGGATTTACAGGATATAACTGCTGACTGATAACTGATGACTGGTTACTGGCCGCCGGCGGATAGCCCCGCCCGCCAGGGCGGGGAGAAAGAGAATGAAAATCTCATCCTCATCTCCCCCGGGCTTACGCCCGGGGCTAATTTTCTCGTGGAGATTTTCTGTAAACCGACAGAAGAGATTTTGGCCTCCGCTTTTCGGCTGGATACTGGCCGCCGGCCGCTGAAGAATAGCCCCGCCCGCCAGGGCGGGGAGAAAAAGCAGGTAGGGAGCGTACCATTTCTTTCCCCGGGCTTACGCCCGGGGCTATTTCCCTCGCCCAAGTCCCCGTCGTTCCCGCGCAGACCCGTGTCATTCCCGCGACTTGTTCTCCGAAGCTTCAGCGAAGGAGAAAGGCGGGAATCCAGCAGCCGGAAAAATCCGAAATCGAACATCCGAATAAATTAACCACGGATTACACGGATGACACAGATTAAGAACGGGGAAGGGAAAAAATACAAAGGAGAAAAGCCAGTGACTTTACAGGATATAACTGCTCACCGCTCACTGATGACTGATAACTGGTCACTGGCCGTTGAAGCTTCCGGTAACCACGGATGACACCGATTGAGGCAAGAAACCACAGATTTCGCAGATTTCACAGATTCGAAAAAAAGCGAAGAAGGAAAGCAAATGAATTTAACTGATGACTGATAACTGGCCACTGGCGGCTGGATGCCGGCCGCTGGCGGCGGATATTTTCTTGGAGCAGAGTCCAAAGGACTTTATTAGGGAAGCCATGGTAGATCGTACCCCCGCAGTGCATATTCTTCTTTGGTCATATAATCGGGTCCCAACCAGTCTAACATAATCGGCGGCAGTCTGACAAGCTGCATCGGGATTTTCGGATCGGTTTGACGCACGATCTGCCAAGGGGTCTTATGCTGTTTATTCATGTTTGTGCGGACCAGGTTATACCAGGCCTGATAGGAGGCCGCCCGTTGATGAAAATCCCGAATCGAGGAAAAGGTTTCCAGGTTAAAGAACTCCTCTTCAATCGTTCGGTGTACCGTCTCCACATCGCTGTTGTAGCTCCAGGCCCGATTGGGGATGCGTTTGTGTGCGGCGCCGAATGCTTCCACCGTGGGGCCAAACCCATCCCGCGTTCTATCCTGCCGATAGCAGCCGATGAACTCCGAGCCGTTATCGGTCTGAAATTTCAATGCCTGCATATCGATGCCGCAGGCCTTCAGGTGGTTGCCCAGCAGCCGGGCAAACAGACAGGCGTTATAGGCGGATTTCTCCTCGGCATAGGCCAGGAACATCATGCCGCTGCGGATTTCGCGGGCCGTGAACTGGTACCGAGGCAGCCCCAGGGCCTTCCGCTGCGGCCAGTAATGGGGAATATCCGTCAAGTCCTTGGTATCCACCGAAAGCTGTCCAAACAGCCTCCAGCGGCGTTTGATGTGGGCCAGGTCTTTTTTCTTTTGATGCTTTTTTCTTCGTTTTTGGATCAGCCCGTAGTCCCTCAGCACCCGGCTGACCGCCTGATGGGAACAGGGCAGACGATGCTCGTTCACCAGCCGACGAGCCCCCATGAAGGGGTATTGTTTTCGCAGGGATACGATCCTGCGTTCGAGGGCGGCCGGGATCTTGTGGGGACAGGATTGGGGGATTCGCGGCAGTTCCTCCAGGCCGGCCAGGCGTTCCTGCCGGTAGCGGTCCAGCCACTTGCGGACGGTTTTGGGGGTGGTCTGGAAGGTCCGGGCGGCCGGCTTGACCCCCTCCTGCAGGGCGAATCGGACCAGACGCAACCGCAATTCAAACTTGTCAGCTTTGTGCTTCATCCGTACAATCTGTTCAGAGAATCCAAATGGTTTACTGTGCATAGGAGACCCTTTTCGGCACGGGTTTTGGGAACGAAAACAGGATGCCGGAAGGGTCTCTGTTTTTCAAGGTCCTGTTTTTTTAGACGCCATTCTGGAGCCGCAATGTCGCCGGCTGGGGGTCCCCCCAGCCCTGGTCCATAAAGCCATGACTCGTCGATAGGCTCTGTCCGTCATGTAGCGGATCCTCTTTGGGGGGATACGATGTTCCATGGCCATCCCACCAAAGGACTTTATTCCTGTTGACGGAGGCGGTTTGTCCAGTACAATCTCGAAAAACAGGATGAAGCCCCGTCGAACAATCCGGGAAAGAACAGGGCAAGGTGAAAGATGGACACTAGTGCCGTTTCCAAAAAATAATTTTAGCATTTTCTAAATTCAAGACTTGC
>JBBFLK010000027.1 GCA_037479115.1 Anaerohalosphaeraceae bacterium
CATTTGCTTTTCTCTTTCGGTGCCTTTTTTCTTTCCTTTCCTAATCCGTGTCATCCGTGAAATCCGTGGTTAATTTATTCGGATGTTCAATTTCGGATTTCGAGTTTCGGATTTCGGGGCTTTTTAGACTGACGAAGTCTGGTCTCTAGTTCCTGCATTGTTTTGCAAAGAGTAAGGTTTTGAGACGGCCCTATTGACATTTTTCTTAAAACCCTTTATTTTTGTACCGCACGAACCCCAAAGAAGGATTTCTGGAATGCTTACACTAGTAATGACTGTTGGTACTGGCCGTACAGGCAGAGATATTGCAGAGGCACTCGTTTTTTCAATCAAGAGACACCAGCCGCAGAAAGTGATTTTATTTTGCTCCCCTAAAACAGCCGACCAAACCTTACCTTTTATTGAGGAAGCCCTGAACTCAATCGAAGTTCCCTTTCAGCCCTATACAATAGGCAATGAAGACAACGTAGAGTTTTTGTATAATGAATACCTGAAGATTCTCAGGCAAATTGCTCCTGAAGAAGAAATCGCTGCCGATTTTACAAGCGGTACCAAAGCCATGAGTGCCGCATTGTTTGCCGCCGCTGTCACGTTCGGCGTGAAACAGGTCAGCTACATTACCGGGCCACGGGATCAGACCGGCCGAGTAGAGGTTTCTACCGATGTGCTGGTATTGCACCCGGCTCAGATTTATGCCCGCCAAAACCTTCAGCGGGCTATGCTGCTGTTTAATCATGGGGAATTTGAGGCAGCTGCTCATCTGGCGGAAGAGTACACCCGAAAAGTCGATATCAGTGAAGATATTCAAATGCTGGCTCGTGACCTTGTACTTCTGGCCAAGGCATACGGCAGCTGGGAACGTTTCTGCTGGCAGTCGGCAACCTCTGAGCTTAGAGCAGCAGCCAAAGATTCTTCGGAACTGAAAAAGATGTTGGATGTCGAGCAGATAAAACTCTCTGCAAAATTCTGTGAAAGTGTTCATCAAAACGAATGGTCTTCTCAGCGACTTTATGATCTGTTTGCCAATGCCAAACGTCGTTTTAAACAAGGCCGTTATGACGACGCCCTTTCGCGTCTTTATCGTGCGTTCGAATACCTACTCCAATTCAGACTGTTCACACAATATAATGTCAAAACATCTTCAGTAACGCTTGAACAGCTGGAGGCAATGAATATTCCGGAGGACTTTATCAAACGCCTCTCCTTTTCCTCCCGTAGAGACAAAGAGAAACCATCAGCGAAACTCGGGTTGTATCACGCTCTGGAACTCTTATGTCGTCTTCAGGATGACTGGGCACACTTTCTTCAGCCGCTTTATTTTAAGGACGGTGATTTCAAGAAGCCGCAAGGCCCGCTCGCTCAATCTCTGGAAAAAAGAAACCGTTCCTGGCTGGCCCACGGTACTCAGCCCGCTAAAAAAGAGGAAGTGCAGGAGTTGCTGAAAACGCTGGAGACATTACTGATGGAGCATATTTTAAATCAAGAGGAGAAACAAAACTTTCCGCAAGCTGTACAGTTTATCCAGCTACCGGTTTAACGGAGAACTCCACGCCTTATAATTTGACTTCTAACCTGCGGATTGGGAATCCGGCGTTTTGTCCGACTGAGCTTCAGTTGCTGAATTCAGATGGCAATTTCTCCGCCTTGAGTTATTCAGAGAAAAGTCACCGCCTGGTTGATTATAAACGTTGCCGGTCTCACCGGTTTCAGCCTTGTTTGTCTACTGGTTTATAGCTGATGGAGCATTTCAAGCTGTGAACTGCCCGAAAAACCGGCGGAATTTTTTTGGTGCCGTCGACGCTGCTTTTGGTTTATAATACCTCCTTTGGACCCCGCGTTGGGGAGTCATTGCAAGGATTGTTCCCGCTGCGAATCTTGTTACAAAGCCGGCGGAGAACAGCCGGAGGAACGAATTTGGCGAATCAATTGTCGATGAAGGCCCAGCTGCTGACTGGGATTGAGCGAATCGAAATGGCGGAAGTGCCCCGTCCGACGCTCCGCGGACCAAGGGATGTTCTGGTTCGCGTGCGGGCGGTCGGGGTGTGCGGCAGCGATGTGCATTATTACGAAACCGGCCGAATCGGCAGCCAGGTGGTCGAGTTCCCGTTTGTGGTCGGCCACGAATGCGCCGGCACCGTGGAGCAGGTCGGGCCGGAGGTTCGGCGTGTGCGGCCGGGGCAGGCGGTTGCCGTGGACCCGCTGATTGCCTGCGGGCGGTGTGATCAGTGCCGGCAGGGACGCATCAATACCTGCCGAAACCAGAAATTTTTGGGCTGCCCGGGGCAGGTTTCCGGCTGCCTTTGCGAATATATCGTGATGCCGGAGGACAGCTGCTTTCCGACAGAGAACAAAATTACCCTCGAGCAGGCGGTTTTGTGCGAACCGCTGGCTATCGGGATTTATGCGGTGCAGCAGGCCGGCTTGAAGGCGGGGGCACGCATTGCCATTCTTGGGTCCGGCCCTATCGGGCTGTCGGTGCTGGAGGCGGCCAAGGCGGCCGGCGTCGAGCGGATTTATGTAACGGACAAAATCGAGGCCCGCCTGAAGGCCGCGGAGCGGGCCGGGGCGATTTGGTACGGCAACCCGCTTGTTCAGGATATCCCCTCGTCAATCCTCCGGCACGAGCCGCTGGGGCTGGATGCGGTGTTTGAATGTGCTGGCCAGCAGCAGACGCTGGACCAGGGGGTGGACCTGCTGGCCCCCGGCGGGCGTCTGATGCTCGTGGGAATCCCCCGGGAGGAGCGCGTCAGTTTTGTTCCGGACCGGATGCGTCGGAAGGAGCTGACGCTGATCAATGTCCGCCGGCAGAATCACTGCACGCAGAAAGCGATTGACTGGGTGGCGGAAGGCCGCGTGAACGTCGATTATATGCTGACTCATCGGTTTTCGTTTGAGCAGACCCCATCGGCTTTTGAGCTTGTCTGCGACTATCGGGATGGGGTCATCAAGGCCCTCATTGAAGTATAACTGCGAGGAGTTTTTCAAAGGGAATGAAAAGCGCTTCGATTGTTGCCGTCGGAAATGAACTGCTGAACGGCCAGCGTGTCGATACGAACTCGAACTGGCTGCAGGGGCGGCTTTTGCGGCTGGGCTTTCAGACCTGTCGGGTCGTTTTGGTGCCGGATGATAAAGAGGCTATTGCCGCTGTTTTGGGTGAGGTTTCTCGGATAAGCGATGTGGTGATTCTAACGGGGGGATTGGGGCCGACGGCCGATGACCTGACGCGGTTTGCACTGGCAGAGTTTTTGGGCAGGCCTTTGGAGTTTCGAGCGGATATCTGGCAGACGATTGAAGCGTTTTTTGAGCGGCGTGGGCTGAAGACGGCGTCCACGAATCGGGTCCAGGCGTATCTGCCCTGCGGAGCAAAGGCCCTGGCGAATCCAAAGGGGACGGCATGCGGGATTGCGGCGGAGCATGAGGGCAAGCGGTATTTTTGTCTGCCGGGTGTGCCGGCCGAGATGATGTCGATGTTTGATGACAGTGTTTGTCCGGAACTGGTTGCTGACGGCCAAACAGACGTGATTGAGATGGGGAAAGTCCGCTGTTTTGGGGTTGGGGAATCCGTTATTGCGGAAAAACTGGGTGATTTGATGCGGCGAGACCGTAATCCGCAGATTAATACGACGGTTCAGGGTGGCGATGTGCTCCTGCATATTGTTGCGGCAGCGCCGGACCCTGACTCGACCCGACATCTGATTGAGGCCGATAAACGGCAGCTTTCCGAGCTGCTTGGGGATGCTGTTTATGGGTATGATGACCAGACTCTGCCGGAGGTTGTTGGGCGCCTGTTGAAAGCAAAACGATGGAAACTGGCCGTGGCCGAATCCTGTACAGGGGGGCTGCTGGCCAAGATGATTACGGATATTCCGGGCTCCAGCGAGTACTTTTGGGGCGGGTGGGTGACCTACAGCAATGAGGCCAAAATCCAGGATTTGGGGGTTCCAGAGGATTTCATTCAGCGATATGGTGCGGTCTCGGAGCCGGTTGCGGCGGCGATGGCTTCCGGAGCCGCCCAGCGAAGCGGGGTTGATGCCGCCCTAAGTATCAGCGGTATCGCCGGTCCGGAAGGCGGGACGCCCGAAAAACCGGTGGGGATGGTTTGTATCGGCCTCTTCATGCAGGGCCGGACAGAGGTCCAGACCTTCCGGTTTGCCCCCGTGGGACGAGAGGCAGTGCGTCAGCGTGCTTCTTTGACGGCTTTGAATTGGCTGCGATTGAAACTGAGGGTTTGACTGTTTCGAAAAAAGTTGTTATACTGAACTTTTCTGAACGTCGAAAGTAGTCTCAAACAGGGGAACTATGGCCAAAAGCGGCAGACATTTAGGCGAAATCCTATACGCCAAAGGGTGGGTGGACAAACCCAATCTCATTAAAGCCCTCAAGAAAGCCAAGGAGACGAACCGGCGTTTGGGCGAAACGCTTGTGGAGATGGGGCTTGCCACAGAAGACCAGATTATGCAGGCCTTGGCCCGTCAATTCGGGATGAATTATGTCGATTTAGATCAGGTTGATATCCCCTCCGATGTCCGCAGTCTGATTCCGGAAGAAATCATCAAAAAGCATCGTGTCCTTCCGCTGGGGAAGGAAAACGGCCGGCTGAAAATTATTATTCCGGACCCCATGAATTTGGAACTGCTGGACCTTCTGCGATTCCGGCTGGCTTCGGATTTGGAGTGCTATTTGGCCAGTCCGAGCAAGATTGATGCGTACATCAATCGCAAGATGGATGAGGTCCGCAGCAGCATTGATGCGACGGCGGCGGAGCTGGCGGAGGCCGGGCATGCTATCGAGGCGGAGGTGCGGCGGGCTCAGGCCTCTGAGGAGGATGAAGGACCGATTATCCGCCTGGTCAACCTGATTATCGACGAGGCGGTCAAGATGCGGGCCAGTGATATTCACATTGAGCCGATGGCCGACCGCGTGAGGATACGGTACCGCATTGATGGGGTCTGCATTGAACGGGACAACATTCCCAAGAACATGCAGGCGCCGCTTCTGGCTCGTATCAAGATTATGTCCGGGATGGATATCGGCGAGCGGCGGCTGCCGCAGGACGGGCGTATTAAAAGGCGGATTGACAATCAGGATATTGACTTCCGCGTGTCCTGTCTGCCGGGCTACCACGGGGAAAGCACCGTTCTGCGTATTCTGCGTCCGGATTCGGTGAATATCGGTATTCAGGCGATTGGTTTTGAGCCGGAAGATTATGAGCGGTTTATACGCATCATCAAACGGCCCAACGGTATTTTTCTTGTAACGGGGCCGACCGGAAGCGGAAAAACGACGACGCTGTATGCCGCCTTGCAGGAGCTGAACCGTCCGGACAAGAAAATCATCACGGCGGAAGACCCGGTGGAGTACAACATCAGCGGAATCAATCAGTGTCAGGTCCGAACGGAAATCGGATTGACGTTTGAAAAGATTCTGCGGTCGATGCTGCGTCAGTCGCCGAACATCATCCTGATCGGTGAAATTCGTGACGGTGTGGTGGCGGATATTGCGATTCAGGCGGCCCTTACAGGTCACCTTGTCTTCAGCACCCTTCACACCAATGATGCTCCCAGTGCCATTACCCGTCTGATTGATATGGGGGTCAAACCTTTCCTTGTGGCCAGTTCGGTGCAGGCGATTATGGCGCAGCGGCTGGTCCGAACCATCTGCAAGAACTGCAAAGTGATAGACGAGAAACCCGATCCGCATTATCTGCGGCTTTTGAGTATTACGCCGGAGGATCTCCGCAGGCACCCGATTTATAAAGGGGCCGGCTGCAGTCGATGCCAGGGAACGGGGTATCGGGGGCGAATTGCCATTTTTGAAATGATGGAAATGAACAGCCAGATTCGTGAGCTGGCGTTTCAAAAGGCGCCGACAACGGAGCTTCGAAAAGCGGCTCGGGCCAGCGGGATGAAGACCCTGCTGATGGACGGACGAATTAAGGTTTTCAAGGGTATTACAACACCGCAGGAAGTGTCGAATGTCACTCAGGCGGAAGGTCTTGTAATCGATACAGCATAGAGGATTTAGGGACAGAATTATGCCTTCACTGCATATTGACCGGTTGCTGGAAGCGTGTATTAAGATGGGCGGTTCGGACCTGCATTTGGTCGTGGGACGGCCTCCGGTGCTGCGAATCAGCGGTCGTCTTCGCTCTTTGGATACAAAAGTGCTGGAGCCGGAAGATACCGTAGCCCTGATGAAGAGCATCACGCCGGAGCGAAACCAGCAGGAACTGCAGGAAGTGGGGGGCACGGACTTTGGATTTGCTTTTGGGGATGCCGGACGGTTTCGTACGGCTGTTTTCCGTCAAAAAGGGCACATTTCGATGGTGCTTCGTTTGATCCCATCGGAACTGCTGACGTTTGAGCAGATTGGGCTGCCGAAGATTTGTGCGGCTTTGTGCCGGCGTCCGAGAGGACTGTTTTTGGTGACAGGTCCGACAGGTTCCGGAAAAACGACGACGCTGGCGAGCATGATTAATTATATTAACGAGAATCTGGACCTTCATATTATAACAATTGAAGAGCCGATTGAATATTACCACCAGCATAAGAAATCAATTATCAACCAGCGTGAGGTGGGAATTGATGTTCCGACGTTTGCGGAAGCCCTTCGCCGGTCGCTGCGTCAGGACCCGGATGTGATTCTGGTGGGTGAATTGCGGGATTTGGAAACGATGGAAGCGGCCATTACGGCGGCGGAAACCGGACACCTTGTGTTTGGAACTCTTCACACGACCGGCTGCCAAGGGACAGTGAACCGAATTATTGACGCATTTCCGGTCAGTCAGCAGGAGCAGATACGCGTCCAGTTAAGCACCAACCTGATTGCCGTGTTAAGTCAGGCCCTTTGTCCCCGCATACCGAAGGGACGAGTGGCGGCTTATGAGTTTATGGTAGTCACGCCGGCTATTTCAAACCTAATTCGTGAAAATAAGGTCTATCGTATTGAGTCGAGCATCCAGATTGGGAAAAAACTCGGGATGCAGCTGTTGGATGATCACCTGTGGGAATTGTGGAAAAGCGAGAAAATAAGTCTTGAAACGATGCTCGATTATGCGAGAAACCCAGGTGACCTTTTAGAAAAGGCCGAAAAAGAGATGGGAGTCTCGATGAAGGGCAAACTCAAAGGCAAGAGTCTGGAAGAAGAATATGGACCGGTCTTGAAGACATCATAAATGGTTGCTTTATTGCTTTTTTATTTGCCAGATGTCCATGTTTTTTATTTAAAGAAAATCCTTATTTTTTTGCATTTATCATTCCGGAATCTTTGGGTTTGTTTTCCATCGTTAAACGGGATTTTCCCATCATATCTTCGAAAATAGGCGGTTTTTTTCTTCTTGTCTGCCAGATGTCCAACTTAAAAAGTGTTTGAACTCGTATTTATAGGGTCGTATAATTTAAAAGGAGTCGATATTATCGGCTTTAAGGCGGAGATAACCGATGGCTAAGCTGCCTCCAGTACAAGAACTCAAGGGTAGGACATTAGGTCGAATTCTGATAAAAATGGGCCTGATAACTCGAGAACAGGTCCAAGAAGCCCTTCGGATTCAAAAGGAAAAAGGAGGGAAGGTCAGAATCGGTCAAATTTTTATTGAGATGGGTCTGATTAAAGAAAGGGACCTGTCTATCGCCTTAGCCGGCCAGCGGGGAATGGAGTATATAGACATAGATAGTCTTGATATTCCTCAGGAAGTTCTCAAGCAGATTCCGGCTCAAATGGCCAAAACCTATCGGATTCTCCCCATCGAATATGACAGCCGGCGTAATCACCTGACCGTTGCTCTCGACAGCCCGGACAACTTCCGGGCTACGGATGATTTGAGCACCCTGATGGGATTTACGGTCGAGGCCAAGGTCGCTGACCCCGATGCCCTGAATGCCGCCTTAAATAAATATTATGCAGAAGAAGATGAGAGTCTGACGGAGCTCATCGGCGAAATAGAAAGCGACAAGGGGCTGGCATCGCTTCAGGGGCGGGATGCGAGCATTGACCTGGATGAGCTGAAGGAGGCGGCGGATTCCACAGGGGTTAAGAAACTGCTGAACCTGGTGCTGCTGAAAGCGATTCAGGACAAAGCCTCGGACATTCATTTCGAGCCGTTCGAAAATGAGTTTAAGATGCGGTATCGAATCGACGGGGTTCTTTATGAAATGGTTCCGCCGCCGAAGCACATTGCGCTGGCGCTGTCCAGCCGAATTAAGGTTATGGCCAACCTGGATATTGCGGAACGTCGGCTGCCGCAGGACGGCCGTATCCCGCTGGTGGTCGGCGGCAATCCGGTGGACCTTCGTGTGAGCATTCTGCCGACCATGTTCGGCGAAAGTGTCGTGCTGCGTGTTCTGGACCGCAAACAGGTCGATTTGCGGCTGGATATGCTCGGAATGACCGAACGGGACCTGAACATTGTCCGCCAGCTGATTAACAAGCCCAACGGAATTCTGATTGTAACCGGTCCCACCGGTTCCGGAAAAACCACCACGCTCTATTCGGCCCTGAAGGAGCTCAATTCGGTCGAAACCAAGATTATTACGACGGAAAACCCGGTCGAGTACGACATTGACGGATTGATTCAGGTCCAGATACGGCCGGAAATCGGTTTGACGTTTGCCAAGTGTCTGCGTTCGATTCTGCGTCAGGACCCGGATATCGTGATGGTCGGTGAGATTCGAGACCTGGAGACGGCGGAGATTTCCATTCAGGCGTCTCTGACCGGTCACCTGGTCTTTACGACGCTTCACACCAACGATGCTCCCAGCACAATCGCCCGTCTTTTGGATTTGGGGCTGGAAACCTTCCTGGTGACGGCCACACTGGAAGGGATTATCGCCCAGCGTCTGGTGCGGCGCATCTGCACCAACTGCAAGACGGAATACCGGCCGACGGAAGAGCAGCTGATGGAACTGGGGCTGACGCTGGAGGATGCGGAGGGCAAGAAATTCTATTATGGTCGCGGCTGTGATATGTGCAACAACACCGGCTATCGCGGCCGAACAGGCATTTTTGAGATTATGACGTTTGATGATGAAATTCGGGATTTGATTATGAACCACGCCTCGACAGCGGTTCTGCGGGAGGCGGCCCGCCGCAAAGGAATGAAGACGCTTCGGGAGAACGGCCTGGAGCTGATTTACAGCGGAATCACCACCCTGGATGAGGTGGCCCGGGAAACGATTGCGGTGGAGGCGTGAGGAAGCGGCGCAGGATTCAGCCGAGTCCTGCGGTTGGGACGGTTCTTATTCGGAGGTAAACGAATATGCCGATTTTTCAATACACAGCGCTGGATGCCAAGGGCAATGAGGTCAAGGCCGAGATAGAAGCCCTCAGCAGCAAAGAGGCCATCAGCAAAATCCGCAGCAAAGGGCTTTTCCCCACAAAGGTCCGGGCGCAGGGGGCCGCCAAAAAGGCCAAGGCCGAGACGGCGGCGGCTCCGCGGCGAAGGCGTTCCGGCGGCAAGGTCAAAACCAAGCAGATTACGCAGTTCGCCCGTCAGCTGTCCACGCTGCAGGATGCGGGTCTGGCGATTCTGCGTTCGCTGCGCATTCTGGAAGAACAGCAGAAGTCGGGCACGCTCAAACGGGTGATTGGGTACGTGGCGGATGATATTGAGAGCGGCTCGACGCTGTCGGAGGCGATGGCCAAGCATCCCAAGACCTTCAACCGGCTGTTTGTCAACATGGTGGCGGCGGGCGAGGTGGGCGGCGTGCTGGATGTGATTCTGGCTCGTGTAGCCGATTTTATGGAAAAATCCGAGCGGCTCAAATCGAAAATCAAGGGCGCCATGGTCTATCCGGTGGTGGTGATGACCGTGGCGTTTTTGATTGTGCTGGGGCTGATGATTTTCATCATTCCGACCTTTTCCACGGTGCTGACGGACATGAGCGACGGCAAGGAGAAGCTTCCGGCTTTGACGCAGGGGCTGCTGAATCTGAGCCAGTGGCTTTTGGGCAACAAGGGGCTGAATGCCGGACTGGTGGCGATTTCCCCGTTTTTCGTGATTATGTTTTTTAAGTTTCTGCGGAAATTTCGATATGGCCGCTATGCTCTCGACTGGCTCAAACTCCATCTGCCGGTGATTCGCCGTCTGGTTTACCTGACGACGGTCGCCCGCTGGACGCGAACGCTGGCGACGCTGATCGGGGCCGGTGTGCCGATTCTGGAGGCCATCAACATCACGCGGGAAACGGCGGACAACGAAGTCTATTCGGCGATGCTCGGAAAGGTGCATCAGGCGATTCGGCAGGGCGATACGTTCGCCAATCCGCTGCGGCAGTCCAAGACGGTGGACTCCATTGTGGTGAACATGGTGGATGTCGGAGAGGAAACCGGTGATCTGGACAAGATGCTGATGAAGGTGGCGGACAATTTTGATGAAGAGGCCGATGTGATGGTCGGTGCGATGATGAGTCTGCTGGAGCCGATTATGATTGTGTCGCTGGGCCTGATTGTCGGCACCATCGTTGTGGCGATGTTCCTGCCGATGGTGAAGGTCATTCAGGTGCTGATGTAATTTCAAACGCATTTATCAATACAAATCAGAAAGGAACAATTCATGAACAGACAAAGACGGGGAAAAGGCGGATTTACGATTGTGGAACTGCTGACGGTAATGGGGGTGATTGCCCTGCTGATCGGGCTGCTGGTGCCGGCATTGAATATGGTCAAGGACTATTCCCGCGAGATTCAGCAGAAGGCCCAGTTTCACAGCATAGATGTCGGCCTGGAGATGTTCAAAAACGACTTCGGCGTCTATCCGGAATCCGATGAAAATTCGTATCGAGTCCCGGTACATCCGATTGACCCGACCATTTACGGCGGTGCGGCAAAACTTGCGGAGGCGATGGTCGGACAGGATTTGCTCGGGTTTCATCCGAAGTCGGGCTTCACGGCCAGCGGTATGAATGATTTGGACGGGGTGGGAGTCGGAGCAGGGGCTGTGCAGATTTATGACCCCATCAACGGGATCAATGTGCCCGGCGTCTATGTGGAAACCGGTTCTCAGAATATCGATGTTCGCAAAAAATATATCGATCTGGAACATGCGAACGCCTATCGAATCGATGACATTTATGTCAACTGGGGTGCTTTCAACCGGTTCAATTTCCTGCTGTGTGATGTGTATGCCAAGAAAAGACAGTCCGGCAAGAAGACGGGCATGCCGATTCTGTATTACCGGGCTCGCACGGCCTACAAGTTTCAGGATTATACGCGCAACGAATTTGGAGGCAGCGACCAGAATCCTGCGCAGAATGATGATATTTACAACTACTGGGACAATGAGCGGCTGCTGGCGCTTGGGGACCCGGAACAGGGGACGGCGGTTCTGCATCCTCTGCGGACCGGCACGACTCTGACGGACTTGCAGCGGTTTGAGGAGATGATTCTGAACAAGCAGGTCCAGACGGCGACCCGAACCACGTCGTTTCCGGACGGCATCAAGCGTCCGTATCGAGCGGAGTCTTATATTCTGATTTCCGCCGGCAAGGATGGACTGTACGGCACGGCGGATGATGTCCTGAACATAGAAAAGGGCAAAGAATAACCGGCTGTGTTCCCGCTGAACCTTCCGGACGGAGACAGTATGTTCCTGACGCCCCGACGATATGCGATGACTCTTCTTGAGGTGCTGGTGACGCTGGCGGTGGTACTGCTTCTGTTCGGGACACTCAGCGGTCTGGGGGTGCATCTGAAAAGGCAGTCGGAAATCCGGTTGACGGAAAGCACGCTGGCCGTTTTGGCCACAGCCCTTGAGCAGTATTATAACGATTACGGGGCGTATGTGCCGCAGGTCAGAACGCAGGCGGACTTTAATGCGGCTGTTGGAGCGGCTGCCACCCGGATTCTTCCGCCGGCGGTACATTGGACCGGAACGCTCGGGGAAGCCGCCTGGTCCAGCGAGGCGCTGTATTACTTTCTGAATCGAAGTCCCAACAGCAAGGCGATTATCGGAACGCTTCTGGACCGGTTTCTTTCCAATAAGGATGCGACCGGGCGGGTGCTTCTGATTGAGATTCCGACCGGCAGTACTCCGACGGATTTGATTCGCTTTGTGGATGTGTGGGGGATGCCGATTCGGTATGAATATGATTCGGCTGTGCATTCGTTTCCGATCCTGACTTCCGCCGGTCCGGATAAAATGTTTGAGACGGCACAGGACAACGTCGTCAATCCGCAGCCGTAAAGGCGGCTAATGGGAAAGAAACAGTTATGGAAATGAAACAGAAAAGAGCGGGCGGCTTTACGCTGATTGAGCTGCTGGTGGTGGTGGCGATTATTTCGATGCTGGTGGGGCTGCTGACCGTAGGGCTCCGCAAAACGAAGATTATTTCCACAGGTCTGCGGCAGAAGTCCGTCTTTCACTCGATGGAAATCGGGCTGGAGCTGTTCAGCAAGGATTTTGATGATTATCCCGACTCGAAAGTGCTGCCCAATCCTGCCGCCGCCAATCAGGTCTGCGGGGCCCAGCATTTGGTCGAAGCACTGGTCGGTCGGGATGAGGCCGGTCTGGAGCCGCGGACGGGCTGGTATGCCCCGAATGATGCGGCGTACAGTCCCGAGGGGACGAAGATAAACAATGCGGATTACTTTTTTTATGACTCCACATCGGAAGTGAGCCGCAATCGCCGCAAAGGGCCGTATGCGGAACTGAAATATGTGGATGTCTTTACGATTTATGAACTCTGGCAGGGGAATAATGGTTCGTCCCGCATTTATGATTCGCAGGGGGCTGCTTCCCCGGCCCGAAGGGCACCGGTCTTTACGGATACCTTCAAACGCTCGACCGTTTCTCTGTCGAACGGCCAGACCGTTCGGGTTGGGATGCCGATTCTGTATTTTAAGGCCAATCGGTCGGCGACGCAGCCGTTTCGTCTGGATGCAGCGGGACGCAACACGGTTACCAATCCGACCGTGGCGGATATGCAGAAGTGGACGTACAGTTTTGTTGATAATGCGGCGGTGACGGACCTTCCGCTGCTGGACAACCCTTCCGTAGCGGCGGCTCATTATACCGACCCGCAGAATCCTTCCAAAAGCAAGGCCCAGGTCTTTTATGAGCAGATTACTCAGCGTAGCGAGCCGGACCGTCCGTTCTATAAGCCCTTTAATGCAAACAAGTATCTGCTGATTTCCGCCGGCTGGGACGGCCTGTACGGCACCAAGGACGACATTACCAATTTTGACTATTAACGGCGTCAAGCCCCAATTCAGGAGGCGTTTGTATGCGTGCCTGGAACGAAAACAAAAAAACACACATCGGTTTTACGCTGACGGAGATGCTCACGGCTCTGGCGGTGATTGCCGTACTGCTGGCATTGCTGATTCCGGCCCTGAGTATGGTGCAGAAGAAGGCCATGATAGTCAAGCAGCGGGCCCAGTTTCACGCCATTGAGGTCGGATTGGAGGCCTTCCGTTCAGACTGGGGGGATTATCCGCCCAGTGAGTACAACATGGCTAAGTACGGCAACGGAAGCGTCGCCTCGTTTCGGCTGGCGGAGGCATTAATCGGCGGGGATGGTCTCGGATTTCATCCCAATTCGATTTTTTATCAGGATTATCTGTTTGACCAGAACGGGGATGGAACCATCAGTGCGGCGGAAACCGTTTATCATGCAACGACGGATTTGCCCTGGGAAACGGCCGCTCAGAATCGTGCGGCACGCAAAGGACCCTATCTGGAGCTGGAAACGGCCAATGCCGTCAAGCTGCAGGATATCTACGGGGCGAACACCGGTTCGCTGAGCGGGACGATGTTTGTCCTGGCGGATGCGTTCTCGAAAAAGATGCGGGCGACCGGAAAAGAGGTCGGGATGCCGATTCTCTATTACAAGGCCAATGTGAATCAAATCGGAATGGACCCGATTCGGGCCAACTGGGGAAACAATACCTATAATCTGAATGACAGTTATGCGTCCGGCAGCGGGATTATTTCGCTGCCCGTTCCGTTTCCGTCTTCGAAAACAGTTCATGATCTGCATGAAGATGCAGCGAATGACAGCATCAACTGGTTTTACGGAGTGATTGCCAATCCCAACTTTACATCCCCGCCGCGGCCGTATCGGGCGCAATCGTTTCTGCTTCAGAGTGCAGGGCCGGACGGTCTGTACGGGACGGCGGATGATTTGTTTAACTTCTGATAAGTCGGCGGCCTTGTTGGGCTTTGTGAAAGTCGGCTGACAATGAATTCCAAGATTCGACAAAATGGATTGACGCTGACGGAACTGGTCGTCGTGATTGCGGTGGCGGCCATTCTGGTGGGGATCTCGGTACCGGCTGCCAAGAAGGTCATCGAATCGTTTGACCATTCCGCCGGACCGCATTCCCTCATCAATGCCGCGCTGACCAGCGCCCGGGCTCTGGCGGCTGCGCAGAGCACCCCGGCCGGAATTCGATTTCAGCAGGACCGCAAGGGCGATTTCTATATGATTTTTATTATTCACAAGAATGTAACGAACGCGTACGCAACGGAGTTTATTGCCGTTGCCAACCGCAAACCGATTAAGCTGCCTTCTTCGGTCGGCGTGATTGCCGGAACGGTTCAATCGGATGCAGAGCTGAACGACTCGAATTTGATGGATGCTCAGACCTTCTCGATTGTCTTTTCCGAGCAGGGAAAATTGATTCGGTTTCCTGTGCGGGTGCTGAATCGGGACGGGGTTACGGATAACAGCAGCCGCGACCCAATCTTCAATACCCGGGCCAATGTGGACAGCGGGACAGCCGGGATGTTTTATCAGGATGCCGGGCCGGGCGGCCTGAATGAAGAGGACAGCATCGGGTCTTTTTATATATACGACACCAAACGGTTTGCAGAGATTCCGGCCAATCAGCGGTTCACCGCGTATATTCGAAATCTTCCAAAAGAGTTCGTGAACCCCCATACAGGGCAGCTGATTGGGCGGTAAGGGAAATCCATGAGTGATTCCAGAAGACAAAATGGTTTTTCGCTGACGGAGGTGCTGCTGGCGACAGGCATCCTGGCTATCGGGTTTGTGCTGATTGCGACGATTTTTCCGGCGGGGATTAAGCTGACGGCGATGGCGGCGGAAAAGACCCTGGCGCCGGCAATTGCCGAGGAGGCCCGAGCGGCGGTTCGATTGTATGATTTGGATGCAGACAAGCTGCCGAATTCCGGCGAGGTTCAGTCGGTTTTGTTTTCTGCGGAATACCTGTCGGATCCGAGTGTGCAGTCTTTTGTTCAGTTTTACGGGATTCCTCCTCATGACCCGCTGCTTCTGACAAAGATTAATGCTCGTTTGGCGGCGGATTCGCTTTATCCATCCCTGCCGAAGGAGTCTTACGCACAGAATCCGACTCAAAATCAGCGGTACTGCTGGACAATTCTGTGCCGCAAGGATTCTGCCGCCGCAGAAGGCTACCAAATCCGCATTTTTCTGTGCCGCTGGAGAAAGGAGCTTCGGTATTACGGATTTGAGATGAACCGGTCCACCGGTGTTTTCAGTCCGGCGGAATCGGAGCGGCCGGTTCCCGTGCCGGTTCGGGTCCGGGCCGTTCTCGGCAGTTCAGAGGTGTCGATAGAGTCCAATCAGCCGGTTTACCCGCCGGAGACCTGCCGGCAGTTTTTCCTGGAAGGGGCCTGGGTTGTGGAGGACCGCAGCGGCTCCCTCTTTCAGGTTATCAAACGGGACGGTGCGGCTCTGACGCTGAATCGCAAGTGGACAGGTGCGGATGGACAATATGTTCTCTGGGTTGTGCCGCCGGCGGCCGGGGCGAATCGAAATCCTTGTATTGAGGTACTTTAGGAGCCTGTTCAAACCTTGATGAATCCGAGCAAACGACAGCCTGCTTTTACGATTGTTGAACTGTTGGTGGCCATGGCACTGGTGGCGGTACTGCTGGTTGTCTCCGGGGCGGTCTTCCGCTATTCCGTGCAGGCCTATCGAGCGGCTTCGGCTATGGCGGAGATTATGCAGAAGTATCAGGCGATCACCTACCGGTTGAAAACCGACCTAGCGGGTCTGCAGAAAGAGGGGGAAATCTGTGTGGTCTGGGTGCCCGGGACGGATACAACAGGAGACAATATTGTTGATAAATTTGAGCGGCTGGATCGGCTTTACTTTTTTACAACCGGCTCGTTCCAGACTTACAATGTCTGGACCTATCTGGAGGGCGGCACAGCCAGGCAGGGGGTTCTGCACGGCCATATGGCTCGGGTTTGCTATATGCTGGCCGGAGACGGACAGGGAAAACGGGCGGCGGATTTGCCGCCGAACAAGCGGATTTTAGGACGTTCCCAGCATCTCTATACCTCGGCAAATGTTTCCACAGATTTTCCAAACTGGGCGTCCTTTACTTCGGAACAGAATAATTATTTCGAATTTGATACAAAAACGGCGGCTCAATGGCGAAATGAGCCCATCTGGAATCCGAAAGCAGCCAGTCAAAAGTCCGAGATGGTGGAGCGCATTTTGGATGTGGATTTGTTTGCTCCCTTTGGTCCGCAGGGCTCTGAGAAGCGAGGGATTCAGATTGCACCGTCTGTTCCTCAGAACCTTCATCTGATGCTGGCTCAGGGTGTCGGGCAGTTTCAGGTGCAGGGCTGGTTTGACCGAGAGAAACGCTGGCTTCCTGAGGTCGATCCGAATGGGGATGGGGATTACCGGGATTCGGATTTTTTCCTTCAGGGAAACGGCGTCCGTTCGGATAAGATTCCCGGTTTTTTGTATCCGGGCAAGCTTCATGAGTTAGGACCGGGTTATACGGACAAATACGGTCCTTATGACCCGAATCATCTGAATGCGGAACATTTTGATTCAATACCGGGGTTGGGTCCGGCTCTGAAATTTACCTTTACGCTGTATGACTCCAAAGGGGTTTTCCCGGAGGGCAAGACCTTTACCTACATTGTCTATCTGAATCCGTAGCCGACAGAGATTCTCTGGAAGAGGCGAGGGCTGCATAATGGATACAAGACGAAAAAAAACAGCGAATCGGCGGCGCGGCTCAGCCCTGATTCTGGTCGTGGTGGCGGCGGTTCTGCTTTCGCTGGTGGGCATAATGTTTCTGATGATTTCGCGGGTGGGGGATATTCTGGGGACAGCTGCCCGACAGGAGCATCAGATGGACCAGGCCGTGCGGATGGTGCTGGACAAAATCGAACTGGTGCTTCTGCAGGATTTGTTTGGCACCAATTTAACCAGCGGGCTCTGTGACGGAAAGGGGCTGACGAACGAACCCTACGATGCACCGGGGGCAGCCGACCCCTGGCTGGCTGCGCTGGAGCCGGTGCGAATCAGCGATAACGGCACGCCGGATGACCCGACGGATGATTTGTACCGCTGGCCGTATCTGTCCAGTCTCTGGCCGGCTCCGCCGAATGTCTGGGACCGGATTTTACGGGAGGGGACCGGACAGCTTGACCCGCAGAACAATCCCCAATTCTGGGGGGCGATTGTGCCGGATTATCCGAACCTGACGAATGTTTTCTGGGCTCCGGCGGATGCCGACGGGGACGGTGTGGCTGACAGTCTTTGGGTGCCCGCACTGGAAACACCGACCGGGGAGCGAATCTATGCGGCCGTGCGCATTATCGACAACTGCGGGATGCTGAATCTGAACACCGCCCACCTGACCCGAAAAGCGAGTCCCTGGACCGGACAGGGTCGCTGGCTTTCTGAGGT
Organism: Anaerohalosphaeraceae bacterium; assembly: GCA_037479115.1. Taxonomy (NCBI): domain Bacteria; kingdom Pseudomonadati; phylum Planctomycetota; class Phycisphaerae; order Sedimentisphaerales; family Anaerohalosphaeraceae; species Anaerohalosphaeraceae bacterium. Next base: position 17,637 of record JBBFLK010000027.1, read on the forward strand.
GGATTATGAACCATTCCTGCGGGGGGATGACCGGGCGACGCCTCCTGTGGTTCGGCAGGCCAGAATGACCAATCCTTCCGTAATTGTGACCGCAGAAAATTATCACAAGGAAGCCATCCTGAATATTGAAAATCCCGGCTCGGCTTACACCCTTTTTGACATCAACGACGAACTGGAGATGCGAAACCGCTTTTTGATGACCAGCAGGGCCGTGGCCCGATTTGAGCGGGAAATGAATCTGTCGGCTATGCCCCCTGTTTTCGGGATGTACCAGACCTTTGATTTTGGACGCGGTGAGTTTGTCGGCGGCTGGAACGTGGCCCTGCGGGTTAAGCGAATTCCGGTGGAATCTGCGGAGGATTTTCGGGTTTGGAAGCTGCGGATGAATCCGGAAAACTTTGATGATACCGGTCCGTGGACCGCCAATCCGCATAACTACAGTTATTATTACGACCGTCGTCATGTGTGCACCTTTATCAGTTTTGACCGCAATCTGCGGTGGGGCGGCGAGCCGTATTTTGCCGACTGGTCGGAAAGTGAAAAGCGGTATCTGGGCAGAATCTACCGGGCCGTCTTGATGCCCGCTGACGGGCATGCGGTGAGTGTTCGGGCTGATATTTTGAGCAATACACTTCAAGCCCGCCGCAATATTCTGCATTTGCTTTATGCGTTTCGGGGGTATTATCTGCATCAGGGTGAATCGCTTCGAACCGCCGCCCGCAAGGCCGCTCAAATCGTCGCCAATATGATTGATTATCTGGATGACGGTACGGCAAATACCGATGGGCCCTTTGGAACGGCCTGGACGGACCCGGATACGTTTGCTGTTACTCCGGCACAGGTCAACAGCAATCCAACGTTTATTAACCGGGCCATTATCAAGCGGTTGATTCTGGAGGTCAGCACTGAACTGAATAGGCAGGATTCCTCGATTCCTGTTGTCAACATCGATGCAGTGGCGGACGGCAGGCGCATCTTTGAAAAACTGGATTTCGGTCTGAGTGAAACGGATGTGATTTACGGTTTTGAACGCCAGCCGTTTGTCTCCGAGCTGTATGTAGTCCGGGATAATAACAACAATCCAACGGAGGCGGCCCTGGAACTGCTGAATCCGTATGATTCCTCGATTTCGCTGAACAGCTGGCGGATTGTCTTTCGGCAGCGGGTCGGTGTCCCCGTTGAGTTTACGATTCCGGATACGCCGAGCGGAACGATTCCGGCCGGCACGCCGAATTCGCCCGGCCGATTTGTCATACGTTCCACGAATGCAAGTCCTGCAGATGTAGTCTTTGCCAATTTTGGTATGGGAATGATGCTGACGGATGCCAACAGCATCGATGTGCAGCGTCCATGTCCGGATAATCCGGCGAGGTTTATTACGGTCGATCGAATCCCCCGAGCCCAGATTGAACTTGTGCTGACCGATGACCCATCGGACGGTCAGCCGACCATCCATGTGCTCAAACGGCAGGATACCGGATGGAAGTTTACGAATGCCTCCGCGGCTGTTCATCAGCGGGCTGTTCCGCCTTCCCCGAGCCCGGCTACACTCGGCGCAGCCAACGGGGTCACGGTGGATAAAGACGGCTGGCAGATGCCGGTAGCGGATTTTCCGTCTGTCTCTGCGGAGCGGAGGTTTTTTACGCTCGGCGATTTTCAGAAAGTGCTGTTTGTCGGCAACGAGAGAGGAGAGGATCCCAATACGGTTACGACGGCCGTTGCCCAGGCATCTTCCGAAGGCGACATTCGATTTGATGTGATGAAGGACCCCGACCTGCTGGGCTTTATCTGTTTTCTAAATCGGGAGAAGGGGTCTCTGCCCGGGCGTATCAATATCAATACGGCTCCAAAGCCGGTTTTGGCGGCGGCGATTCCGGGGATTTTAACACACAGTTCGGGTACGGTTAATCTGGTTGACCCGAATCCGGCCACCTCGCAGGTTGCGGAGGATTATGCCGATCTCATCATCCAGAACCGGCCTTATGCTCATCTTGGAGAACTGCTTGCAAAGATTCCGGCCCTGAGAGTCTATGCCCAGCAGGAAGGACTGGATGTGGTCGGCGACCGTACGATTCGCGGGGATTTGGAGGAACGAGACCTCATTCTGTCGCACCTGTCCAATATCTTTACTACCCGCAGCGATGTCTTTACGGCCTATATCCTTGTCCGCATCGGGCAAAGCGGCCCGCAGCGTCGCGTGCTGGCGATTTTCGACCGCAGTCAGGTCTGGGCACCGGGGGACCGGCCGCGGCTGCTGGCTGTCAAAACTGTACCGAATCCGCGTTAGGCGTTTTGAGCCGGATGCGTCTTGCGCTGAATGATTTGCCCATTCAGCGAGATGGTAATCTCCTCAAAAGGCAATGATTTTCCGCTGTCGGCAACAGCCATCCGGGCAATTTGGGTCAGACCGCTGCAGCAGGGTACTTCCATCCGAACAACCGTCAGAGAGCGGATGTCATTGTGCTGCAGGATTTGGCCGACTTTTTCCACATAATATTGCCGGTCATCCAGTTTCGGACAGCCCACGGCAATCGTATGCCCTTTCAGCAGGGAAGGATGAAAATCTCCCATGGCAAAGGGGACACAGTCCGCCACGAGCATCAGGTCGGCCTGGTCGAAATACGGTGCCGTCGGCGACAGGAGCTTCAGCTGCACCGGCCACTGCCCCAGTTGTGAGGGGATGTCTGCGGTGCCGGTGCCGACGGCGGTTTCCTGCGGTTTCCGCTGCATTATTTTCATCCCCGGGCAGCCGGAAAAGGGTTGTTCGGATGCCGCTTTAAGCCGGTTTGCATGTTCGTGGGCCGCCTTCTCATCGAACGCCGCCGCCTGTCGCTGCTCGATGGTAATGGCGCCCCGGGGGCAGTGTCCCAGACACGCCCCCAGGCCGTCACAGTACGTTTCACTGACCAGTTTGGCCTTGCCGTTGATGATTTGGATGGCCCCTTCGGCACAGGCCTTGACACACAGGCCGCAGCCGTCGCATTTTTCTTCATCAATTACGACGATATTGCGAAGCATTTGAACCCTCTTTTTTCAGCCCAGGATTTCCGCCAGGTCTTTTTGCGGGGTGGAAATCGGGGCGATGTTAAACTGTTCCACAAGCACTTTCAGCACATTCGGTCCGACAAAAGCCGGCAGAGAAGGGCCCAGTTTCATCTTCTTGATTCCCAGATGCAGCAGCGTCAGCAGGATGCAGACGGCCTTCTGTTCGTACCAGCTGAGAATCAGCGAAAGCGGCAGGTCGTTCACACCGCAGCCAAAGGCATTGGCCAGGGCGACGGCAATCTGAATCGCGGAGTAGGCGTCATTGCATTGTCCCACATCCAACAGCCGCGGGATGCCGCCGATGTCGCCGAATTCAAGCATATTGAATCGGTATTTGCCGCAGGCCAGGGTGAGGATGATGCAGTCTTTCGGGACGGCCTGGGCCAGTTCGGTGTAGTAATTGCGTCCGGGCTTGGCGCCGTCACAGCCGCCGATGAGGAAGAAGTGCCGGATTTTCCCCGCCTTGACGGCTTCGATGACTTTGCCGGCTACACTCATTACGGCATTGCGGGCAAAGCCGATGGTGATGCGTTTTTCCGGGGCATCCTCTGTGAATCCGGGAGCGGCCAGGGCGGCCTGAATGACGGGGGTAAAGTCTTTATCCGGGCCGATATGCCGCACCTCGGGCCATGCCACAAGCCCCGTCGTGAAGATGCGGTCTTTGTAGGTGTCTTTCGGGCGCTGGATGCAGTTGGTGGTCATCAGAATCGCGCCCGGAAAGGCGTCAAATTCCTTGTGCTGATTCTGCCAGGCGGTTCCATAGTTGCCGACCAGATGTTTGTATTTTTTCAGACCCGGATAAGCCAGGCACGGCAGCATCTCTCCGTGCGTATAAACGTTGATGCCCTTGCCTTCTGTCTGCTTGAGCAGCAGCTCCAAATCCCGAAGGTCATGTCCGGAAACGAGGATGGCCTTGCCTTTGACCGGGGATATGCGAATCGAGGTCGGCTCGGGGTGCCCGTAGGTTCCGGTGTTGGCCTGATCGAGCATTTCCATCACTTTCAGATTGACCTGACCGACCTTGAGGGCCATGGCAACCAGAGCATTGACATCCTGAGCATGAGGGCTTGTCAGAAAATCCAGGGCTTCATGGAAAAAGGCATAGACGCCGTTGTCCTCCACCCCGAGAATCATAGCGTGGTCGGCGTAGGCGGCCATCCCCTTCAGGCCGTACAGAATCAGTTCCTGAAGACCTGCCGCATCGGGTCCGTAGGCTTCAAGTCGGTTGGCAATGCTGACAGCTTGTGCCTCCTGAAGCATTTCCTGACGACTGGAGGGGACCCGCCAGGCGGCCGGACCGGACAATGGTTCCGGCTTTTTGCCGGCTTTCCTGCAGGCCTCTTCGTAGAGGCGGCGGGCCTGAAGAATGATTGTGTCCGCCTTCTGAATCAGGTCTTCCAGCCGCAGAGGGTCAAAGTTGACATTGGTGACCGTGCTGAAAAGGGCTTCCACAGCAAATCGGTCGATTTCTTTGCTTCGGAGGCCGAGCTGTCCGGCGCGATGTGCATAATTAGCGATACCCTTGACGGCATAGACAAGCAGGTCTTGCAGGTCGGATGCCTCCGGGGTTTTGCCGCACACCCCCATTTTGGTGCATCCCGTTCCGCCGGCTGTTTGTTCACACTGATAACAGAACATTTGTATCTCCTTTCCTGAAATTGAGTTAAATTGTTCCATTTTTTATTTTTGACGAATCATCGTTAAAAGCATTTTGAAGGCGGTTTTTGCGTGAACAGCATGGGGGATTCCGGCAGGCATAATGACAATCTGGCCTTTTTCAGCAAGAACTGGTTGGCCGCCTATGGTTAATTCCGCTGTTCCATCGATAATTTGAACTACCGCATCATAGGGGGAGGTGTGTTCGCTCAATCGCTGCCCTTTATCGAAGGCAAAGAGGGTCAGCGAACCGACGGGCTTGTCCAGCAGGGTTTTGCTGACAATGGAATCGGAAGCATATTGAACCAGGTCATTGAGCGAAACGGCCCGGGCCTTGATTTCTTCCAGAATTTTGACGCTGCCGTCAGGGGTCATTGTTTATTCTCCTGTTTGATTTAGTCTTTTGTCCCGAATTTCTTCGAGGGTCGTGGTTTTCAGGGAAAGGAGGATATCGTCATGGATTTTTCCCAGTTTTTCTCGAAGTGGGCATCGTTCTTTCAGAGAGCAATGGAAGCGGCTGAAGAAGCAACGGTTCATATGGATGGGGCCCTGGATTGCTTCAATCACTTCCAGAAAGGTAATCTGACCGGGGGGACGAGCTAAGGTATACCCCCCCTTAGGTCCCATAATGGATACGGTAATTTTACAATCTTGAAGCTTTTGCAATAGTTTACATGTAATCGGATAGGGAATATGAAGTATATCGGAAAGGTGCCTTGCTGAAAGAACCCGCTGGCCGTTTGGGCCATTCACAAATTCTGACAGGATGCGAAGGGCGTAATCAGTATTTCTTTTAATTATATCCATTTTATATCTGTTGTTCCTTTTTATATATAAGACTATTATAGTCCTACTAAAAAAGAATGCAAATGTTTTTCAGAAAAAATGTAAAAAATGAGATTTTGAAACATTTACTTATAGGAAACCGTCTTATATAATGTCGGCTGCTCTTTGAAAGGATAATACAAGAAGCGGTCGAAAATCATATTTATACGATTCAATAATTGTCTCTTTATTGAAGTTTTTTATTATCCTTGACGTTGCATTGTTATTGAAAGTTTGAGTTTTTTCTCAAACGCATAGGAATGTAGAAAGCTGATTGTATTATCCTGAAAGGAGATACAGCTTTGATTAACTTCTCGTGTACAAAGTGCGGCCATGCTTACAGTGTACCGGATGAGTATGCCGGAAAAAAAGTTCGCTGCAAGCAATGTCAGACTGTCAACACCATTCCAGCTGCGGCGGCGACTTCATCCGCCGGAGCGAAGAAGGACTGTGCAGACAGCATTGCGGCCTACAACAATCTGCTGAATGAGCTGCTTAGATACGAGAAACAGGCCCCAAAGGTTGAAATTGAATCTTAATCGGTTCAACGGCTGAAAGAGCGGCGGAACCGGTGGGGTTTTCTATTTGCTTTTTCTCTGCATTTCGCTGTTTTTACCATCTTTTTTAGTCTATCATTGAGGGAAGTTTCGTGCGGATACCCCGTTTTTTTTGTCGGGATTTATCCTCTTCAACGGTGCAGCTGGACCCTTCGGAATCGCATCATTTGGCGCATGTTCTCCGGATCAAGATGGGGGAGACGGTTGAGGTTTTTGACGGCAGGGGGCGACTGGCTTCCGCCCGAGTTTCTTCGATTCAGAAGGACAAAGTTTCATTGATTCTAAGCGAAATTCACACCTTTCCGGCGCCTGCTTGGAACATTATTTTGGCCGTCAGTATGGCCAAAGCGAACCGTTTCGATTTTCTCGTGGAAAAGTGTACGGAATTGGGGGTGGATCATATCATAGCTGTCGTTTATGAACGAACTGTTAAGATGGGGAAAGAATCTACTCTGGCCCGTTATGAGAAGATTGCAGTATCCGCCGCCAAGCAGTCCGGCCGAGTTTTTCTGCCGCGATTGAGCGGTCCGTGGCCCCTTTCTAAGGCGATAGAACACATCCACATAGAATACCCTCAAGCCGCCTGGATTTACGGAGAACCTTCTTGTGAACCATCGCCCCAAAAGGGTTTGAAACACGCCGAGGACCTGTCCAGCGGGAAGGACATAGTCTGTCTGGTAGGACCGGAAGGCGGTTTTACGGAAGCGGAAAAGCAAATCCTGCAGACCTTAGGGGCTTGTTCCGTCCAAATCAATCCGAACGTTCTGCGAATCGAAACCGCTGCGATTGCGTTCGGAGCTCTTTCGGCTTACTTTCGGTCTTAACAGACTCTTTTTCTTTCCTCTTCTTTTTCCGTCCGGCTGCGGTTTTTCAGAACACGTCCGTTTGGTCATTTCGTATAAAAGAAGGGGGTGTTTAGAAATCCAAAGAAAGAGTCTGAGTATGAAGACCTCAAAAAAAGATATCTCGTCCAAATTAGCGGGTCTGCTTGTTCAAATTCACGAGGGCAAAAGCCGCTCTGTGCTTCGTCGAGAGGCCTGTCGTCTGCTGAGCCGTCTTCGCCCGCACGATATTGCCAAAGCGGAACATCGACTGCTGAAAAGCGGTTTTTCCGCAGAGCAGGTTCAGCAGCTTTGCGCGGCATTTGTCCTGATGGGGGTGATGGAAGCCGGCAAAGCGGATATCGTTCGCCGGCTGCCGGATACCCATGTGCTTCGCAAGGTCGCCGCCGAGCATGATTTGTTTCGGTGTTTTCTGGCGGAGCTGGAGGAAGTCGCCGAAGAGATTCTTCAGCAGAGTTCGCTTTCTCCGGCGAGCCCTGAGCTGATGCGGCTTTCCCACATTCTTGAACATCTCCAGGGAATGGCGGAACACATCGCCCGTGAAGATGATGTGATTTTCCCGATGCTGAAAAAACAGGGATGGGAATCTCTGTGCCGTTCTGTGGAAAAAGAACATCTATATCTTCAGATTGCGATTGAAGACCTGCTGAAGCTTCGAATGGCTTTTCAGAATATGTCGTTTGGGGTTTTCAAGAACCAGCTGGCTTCCCTGGTGCGGTATATCGGCCCGGCCATGCGGGAGCATTTATTCCGGGAGGAATATGTTCTGTTTGCGCTGGCCCTGACCGCGTCGGGAGATTCGTCCGTGTGGGAGTCAATCAAAACGGTCTGCCGGGACATTGACTACTGCGGAGTTCATCTGTAAAGCCAGTTTGGTTATTGTCCCCTTTAGGACTGATACTTGCTGAGGACATACACGGCCTGTTCGGCCAGCAGATTCGGCCAAAACCGAAGCGGGCTGTCCACATTTCGCCGAAGGGGAATTTGTTCTTCGACCTGGATACCCAATTCCGTACAGAAACGGTCAAAGTCCTTGATGGAAAGAAAGTGAATATTGGGAGAATTGTACCAACGATAGGGCAGCTGACGGGTTTGCGGGGCTTGTCCTTTGAAAAAGAGCTGGAAACGGCACTTCCAGTGAGCAAAGTTTGGGAAACTGACAATGACTTTTTTGGCGATCCGCAAAAGCCGTCGCAGGACCTTTTCCGGGTCCCGAAGGGTCTGGATGGTCTGAGAGAGAATGGCATAGTCGAACCTGTCGGCCGGATACTCTTCAAGCCCTTTTTCAATATCCTGGTGAATGACGGACAGGCCTCGCTGAATGCAGTGAATGACCAAATCTTCGTCGATTTCGATTCCCTGACCGATTACATTCTTGTCCTGGATGAGCCGCACGAGGAGTTCTCCATCTCCGCAGCCGAGGTCTAAGACGCGGCTGCCGGGTTCAATCAGAGAGTCGATGCGTTCATAGTCGATGCGGATGTGTTTGGAGTGTTCGGCTGAATGGGGTTTGTCCGCTGCGGCGGCAGGGGCGGATGAAAGAATCGTCCGGCCGGTCTGCACCTGCTGGAATGTGGAATTCAGAAATCCGGAAATCAGGGTGCCCAACTCCTGGACCTCCAGCAGGAAGGCATCGTGGCCGTAGGGGGAGTGAATATTGCAGTAGGTCACGTCCTTTCCTTCAGCCCCGAGTGCGTGGACGATTTCCTCCGATTGCTCCGGCGGGAAGAGCCAGTCGCTGCTGAAGCTGACGATGCAGTATCGGCAGGAGGTATTTCGGAAGGCCTGCTGAAGCGTGCCGTATTCGCGGACCAGGTCAAAATAGTCCATGGCTTTGGTAATATACAGATAGCTGTTGGCGTCAAACCGTTCCGTGAAGGTCTGTCCCTGATAGTCCAGATAGGTTTCAACGGCGAACTCGGAGTTAAAATCATAACTGTACTGGTCTTTTTTCTGGAGCTGCCGTCCGAATTTCGCCCGCATGGACTGTTCGGACAGGTAGGTAATGTGTCCGATCATCCTTGCAATCGCCAGCCCTCGGTCGGGGGAACGTTCGTCCGTATATTGGCCCTCGCAGAAGTTCGGGTCGGCCAGGATGGCGTTTCGACCGACGGCGTCAAAGGCGATGGCCTGGGCGTTCAGACGGGTTGTACTGGCAATGCATACGGCAGAACGGATTCTTTCCGGATAGGCGGCGGCCCACTGGAGGACCTGCATACCGCCCATGGAACCGCCGACGACGGCCAGAAGCTGTTCAATGCCCAATGCATCCAGGAGCAGTTTTTGGACAAGCACCATATCCCGGATGGTGATAATCGGGAATTGCAGCCCATAAGGTTTCCCTGTGGCGGGATTGATGGAAGAAGGGCCTGTCGTGCCCCGACAGCCCCCCAGCACATTGGAGCAAATCACAAAATATCGATTGGTATCAATCGGTTTTCCGGGGCCGACCATACAGTCCCACCAGCCGGGTTTGCGGTCGTCCGGGCTGTGGTAGCCGGCAACGTGGGCATCGCCGCTGAGGGCATGGCAAATCAAAATTGCGTTGTCTTTGGCCTCCGACAGGGTCCCATAGGTTTCATAGGCCACGTCAATCGGCCCTAAGGTTTTCCCGCACTGCAGCCGCAGAGGGGCATCGGCCTGAACCAGGCGGATCGATTGAGTCTTGACAATGCCGACAGAATTTTTTAAGTCTTTTTCCATAGTGGACTTATTATAACCAGTGGGTTTCTGATGGCAAGCGGTCGGCGGGGGCGATTCTTTTTTTTCAGGCGGATTGAGAATGGAATTTTGCTTGAAAAACATCCGGGGCTCCGGTAGAGTACAGCATATCGTACATAGGGGAGGAACGTCCGAAACAGCGGACGGGCTGAATGCGCCTGTAGCTCAATTGGATAGAGCGTCGGTCTACGGAACCGAAGGTTAGGGGTTCGAGTCCCTTCAGGCGTATTTTGTTTTTTCGGCAGGCAAAAAAGGCATCTCATATTGGAAAGAAATCGGATTATGAGTTTTTTGGAGAAAATCCTTCAGCAGGCGTCTCGACTTCAAAAAACCATTGTATTGGCAGAGGGTTCAGATAAGCGGGTGCTGGAAGCGGCAAAGATTCTGACCGCCCGAAAAGCAGCCCGCATTGTTGTTCTGGGGGAAACTGACCAGGTGTACAGGGACTTAAAGACCCTCGGGGCTCAAACGGATGAAATCCGGGTTATCGACCCCAAAAAATCGGAGCATCGTCAGCGGTATGCGGAGTGTCTTTATGAAATCCGCAAGTCCAAAGGACTGACTATGGAAGAGGCGGAGAAACTGGTCGAGGATAATATTTATTTCGGGACGCTGATGGTCAAAACCGGGGATGCAGACGGTCTGGTCGGCGGGGCGATTCATGCCTCTGCGGATATGATCCGGCCTGCGCTGCAGATTATTCGCCCGGCAGAAGGATTTAAGACCATTTCCAGCGTTTTCTTTATGTGCCGCGGAGAGGAAATCTATCTGTTTGCAGATTGCGGTTTGGTGGAGTACCCGACGACGGCGCAGTTGTCTGATATTGCGGTTTCAACCGCGATTACGGCGATGCAGTTCGGGATTGAGCCGAGGATTGCGATGCTGTCTTATTCTACCAAGGGTTCCGCCAAGTCTGAAGGGGCAATGAAGGTGGCAATGGCAGCGGAGAGAACCCGTGAGAAGGTCGGGCATCTATTCGGCTACGGCGGGAAGGTTCTGGTGGACGGGGAGCTCCAGTTTGATGCGGCGTTTGTTCCGGAGGTGGCCGCTTTGAAATGCCCGGACAGTCCGCTGAAAGGCCGGGCGAATGTGTTTATTTTCCCCAATCTGGAGGCGGGCAACATCTGCTATAAGGCTGTCCAGCGGCTGGGCAATTTTGAGGCATACGGTCCGATTCTGCAGGGGCTGGCGCGTCCGGTCAATGACCTGTCCCGCGGCTGTGTGCCGGAAGATATCGTCGGCACGGCGGCGATTACGGCCCTGCAGGCCCAGTAAAGAAAAAGCACGCAACTTCTTTTTTTCTTCATAAATTAGGTGTTCTTTAATTTTTTTTTCTTGACAGAAAAACGTGTTTGGGTAAATCGAGCTTTATAAAATAAAGTACTTTTTGAAAACAAAGGAGATGGAAAATGGAAACGATGCAGAACGATGACAGTCTGAATCTGACAAGAGAGGAAGATCTTCGTTTTGTGCGTGCCTTGCTTGCCCAGACTCGACGGGATTTTGATCCGGGAATTGTGATTTTCATTACATGGGGCTTGATTTGCCTGCTTGGCTACAATGGAACATTCTTGTTCGTTTCTTCTCAACATGACCACTGGATCAGTCCCATGTGGTTTGGTCTGCTGACTGTTGGAGGTGTTTTCAGCATGGTTTTTGGATATCGACTCTTGAAAAATCAGCGAAAAAAAGGATTTGTTTCACACATCGATATTCAAATGAACTGGCTGTGGGCGATTGCTGTCGGGAACGGATTGCTTTGGTCGCTGCTTGGGTATTTTCGAGATTTTTATGGCGGGCCGGGTTTTTTCTGGGCATTCATCTATGCCGTAGCCCTTTCTATGACCGGCGTTGTCTATACGCGTGAATGGCTGGCAGGGGGAATGCTGATTGTGGCGGGTATGCTGCTGGCTCACTTTTTCAGTCCGTATGCGTATGTCATTCTCGGCTTTTCCATAGCAGCGGGCTGTATTCTTCCGGCCGTCGTTTCACGAAATCGTCTCAAAAAGATGAGGAAGAACATTGCGTCAAAATAATGTTCCATTTGATGAACTGCTTCTCTCGCGTGCCCGACTGAGTCTGCTGTCCGCACTCTTGTCCGGCGATGAGATTGAGTTTACGGTGCTTCGGAATATGCTGGGGCTTTCGGACGGCAATTTGAGCGTCCAGATACGCAAACTGGAGGAGGCCGGCTATCTGAAGGTGAAAAAAGTCTTTGTAGAGCGAAGGCCGAAAACGTTTTGCAAAATCACCGAAAAAGGCCGGCAGGCTTTGGAATCCTTTACAAATTATTTGAACAGCTTGGTTCATGAAAAATGATTTTTTGAAAACAAGGAGGTTCGATTTTGAACAATCTGCATTTGATGCCACCGGAACACTGGCTGATGGAATTCCGTATTGATTTGAGTGAAAAACCGGCTGGTCTTCAGGATCCATCAGAAATCTATAAACGATTGTCTGAATGGCTGTCCAGTCATGGTTATGACAGAATTGACAATTATCAGGAATGCTTTGATAAGAACGATTCGGGTGATTATTCTCAAATGGAAACTACCATTATGGTGCCCGTTGAGAAGCGCTGACAAGTGGAATCTCTTTCGAAACAGTTTGTTGTTCACAAGCATATTACATCGGCGGGTGTACATTGGGATTGGATGCTTGAAGGAGAAAGGACGCTGCAAACGTGGAGAGTAAATTGTCCGCCGCAGGAGGTGGGGCAGGAGCCGGTTCAGGCGGACAGGATTGCCGACCATGATATCCGTTTCCTTACATATGAAGGGCCTGTGCAGCAGGGTACGGGAAGGGTGCAGCGGGAAGACAGAGGGCGGCTGACTATTTTGAAAAGGACCGACTCCCAAATCCTTTTCCGCCTGGAAGGAGAGGTTTTGGCGGATTCTTTTGCTTTCATCTTTGAGCAGGGGAAGTGGTTCATTTGCCGCATTTCCCAGAAGGACTAACTATCGGCGCAGTTCCGGCAGGTCCGGTTCGACGTGCACGATGACATTGACCGGCCGCGGAAGCCGATTGTGAAGGGACACCTCCAGCTCGTGGGAAATAGCGTGGGCCTCCGTGATGGTCAGCGTGGGGTCCACAAGAATATGCACATCCAGAAAGATTTCCCGCCCCACACGCCGGGTTCGGAGCTGATGCCACTGGGCTATCCGGGGCTGTTCGGTGAGAATGGTTTTGATTTGTCCGAGTGTCTGCTGATCAGCGGCCTGTTCGCTGAATTCGTTCAGACAGTCGGTAAAGATGCGGACGGCGACGAAAATAATCATCAGGCCGACGACAATCGCCGCCAGATGGTCTCCGTACGGGTAATTCAGAAAACGGACGCAGGCTGCTCCGATGAGTACGGCGATGGAGCTGAAGGCATCGCTGCGATGATGCCAGGCATTGGCGTAGAGTGTCGTGCTGTGGCAGCGGATGGCTGTGCGGCGGGTTATCTGATAGAGCCATTCTTTGGTAATGATGGACAGTCCCGCAATCCAAAGAACGGCCAAGGGCATAAAGGGGGTCGGGTGTTCCGAAGCCGACAGGCGGGCGATTTCGACGGCGGATTTATAAATCATCCCTCCGCCGACAAGTCCCAGCACCAGGGCAATCACGGCGGTACTGAAGGTTTCCAGCCGGCCGTGTCCGAAAGGGTGCGTCGAATCCGGTTCCTTCGTGCCCCAGTGAATTCCGACCAAGACAGCCAGGTCGGTGAGCAGGTCGGAAAGCGAATGGACGGCATCCGCCACCAGCCCGATGGAACCGGCCCAAAATCCCACAAGCGCCTTGATGACAGCCAGAAAGAGATTCATCCACAGCCCTACAAGTGTGATGCGGCGAATCTGCGGATTGTCTGCGAACAAATGGGAGTTCATGGTTTCAAAACCGATTGACAAATGGTTTCAATTGTTCGCCGCAGGCCGGCGGACGCCTCGGCGGAACGCGTTTCAAAAATGATTCGGACGATGGGCTCGGTGTTGCTGGTGCGGATATGGAGCCAGCCGTCCGGCAGGTCGAGCCGGCAGCCGTCCCGAGTGTCTCTTTTGGCCTGAGGGAAGGCGGAGCAGGCGGCCTGGAAAAGCGCCTGTGCCTGTTCGGCATCGGCGGTGTATTTGAGTTTAACCATTTCGTAACGGCCGATTTCCTCGGTCAATTGCCGGACGGACTTTCCGGTTTGGGCCATCAGCTGCAGGGTTAAGGCCATCGCCACCAGACTGTCGCGGACGGGACCGACCCGCAGGTCAATCACACCGCCGTTGCCTTCGCCGCCGATGATGCACTGGTGCTCCAGCATGGTATTGGCCACATGGGCTTCGCCGACGGGGGTGCGCAGAACAGTTCCGCCGAAGCGGGCGGCGATGTCGTCTATCATTCTGGATGTGGACAGGTTGGCGGCGGCCTTGCCCCCCGGCTGTTCGGAGAAACGCAGCAGGGCGGCAAAGGCGAGGGTGTATTCTTCTCCAATATACGTTCCCTGCTCATCCACGATGGCCAGCCGGTCGGCATCCGGGTCCTGCGCAAAACCCAGGTCGGCGCCGGACAGCCGGACTTTTTCGCAGAGAGTCTGAAGATTCTCCTGAACCGGTTCCGGTTTGTGGGCAAATCGTCCGGACGGTTCGAGGTTGATGCCGATAATTCGGCAGCCGAGCTCCTCGAGGAGTTTTTGGGCCTCCGGACCGCCGGCTCCGTTGATGCTGTCCAGAACGACAGTGTATTTGCGCCGGCGAATCAGTTCGGGATTGACGATAGACAGGACCTTGTCCACGTGAATGCGGACGGTCTGTGTATTGGAGGAAATGGCACCGCAGCGGACGGCATCGACATAGCGGATTTGCTTTTCGATAAATCGCCGGCGTATCTGTTCGGCCAGCGGTTTCGGCGGGGCGATGCCGTTGTCCAGCAGAAGTTTGATGCCGTTGTATTCGATGGGGTTGTGGCTGGCGGTGATGACAACGCCGCCCTGACAGCCCAGATGGCGGACCATCAGGCCGGCCGCAGGGGTCGAACAGATTCCCAAATCGATGACGTCCACGCCTGCACTGCAGAGACCGGACGCTGCGGCGGCGGCAAACATCGCCCCGCTGATGCGGGAGTCCCTTCCTAAAACCACGACGGGTTTGCCGGCAGCACGGCCCCACTGTTCGTTCAGGAATGTCCCGAAGGCCGCACCGTATAACGAGGCCGTTTCCGGGAAGAAGTTCTCTCCCACCAGTCCCCGCAGTCCGCTGATGCTGATAATCAATTCCTGCTTCATAATCGTTGTTCTCAGAAGATGATGGATTCCGTTTTGAGAATTTAAACCCCATATTGTATTCAGTTTTTGACGCTTGAAAACGGGTTTGTCGGAGAAAAAAGCGAACGTTTTGGGTCTGGAAATGGAGTTGGAGGGGGCCTGGACATTTGGTGAACGGGAAATTGTGCGGTTTGAAAAAACGAGGAAGGGTAAAAAATCTGGTTTTTGGGCGGAAAACGGGTTTTGAACCGAAAAGTATCGGGGAAAATCCTGATTGAAACGTGTACAAACGCGCTGCAAACACACTGCAAACGATAAAGAAACGGACCGAAAAACGCCCAGGCAGCCGTAAGGAGAGGAAAAATTCGAAGCACGAAACCCGGAACGAAGAAAAACAGGAAGACAGGAAAGCAAAAATAAAGAATCACGGGAGCGGGTAAAAATGTTCAAAGGTCTGCAGTCCATTTGGTCCTCCTTCTATGTAGGAAAATATTATAGCAGAAAGGAGGGGAAAAACAACTGCGGATTTTATTATAGAACTCCGATTTCGCAGATTATTTAGGCACGGAATTGCCCGGATGAATACAGATTAAAAAAAAGAGGAAAATGACGGGTTTTCAGCCCGTGACAGCGGGGGACATAGGATAACCTCAACCGAGAGAGCGGGGCCGTTGTCAGTCATCAGTTATCAGTCATCAGTTATCAGTCATCAGTTATCAGTCATCAGTT
>JBBFLK010000028.1 GCA_037479115.1 Anaerohalosphaeraceae bacterium
CCGACGAGATTGTAACAGCTCGTCTGGAGGCACGCTTTCATAAAATCATTCCCGCAAAGGCCTCGGTCATTCCCGCGAAGGCGGGAATCCAGTCTTTCCCCCGACTTGTCCTTCGAAGCTTCAGCGAAGAAGGAAGGCGGGAATCCAGGCCTTCTGCCTTCGTTTTGTCGGGAGATATTATAGACACTTGCTCATCAGGAGCAAAGAAGGATTGGAAAAGAAAAGGCCGACAGGGCTCTTTTTTAGATGGGAACCCCGCCGGCCTTTTGGAAACAAGGCGGAGAAAACCTTACTTCTTAAACCGAATCACCACCGCTCCAGCCACAGCCAGAAGACTCAGCGTGGACGGTTCCGGAACACACTCGTGGAGAATCACACCGTTCCAGATGCCCACGTTGCCCATCCCCTGTACATCGACGGACACCCACTCCGGATTGTAGTCAATCGGCAGCCAAATCTTTCCGCTGTCCCAGCGTCCGGGCTGGGTTCCGGGCGGAAGATGAAGTCTCCACTGCTCCGGATTCAGATTGTATTGCGGGTCCGAAAGCCGCTCGATGTACATTTCCGGGTCATAGCCGGGCGGGTCGGACCAAATCGGAGGTGTATTCTGCCCAACCCAGAGCCCGTTTGTCCAGTTGATGGTGATGAAAACATCTCCCGGCAGGTCCGGAATCAGCAGCTTGTAGTCAAAGAAGACGCGCACCCATTTGCCGCCGGGGATATAGGGGTCATTCCAAAACCATTGATTCCACCAGGGCAGGGGCTGAGGAGCATTCGGCTGGGGATACCGATACCAGGTGCTGTCATAGCCGGAATTGAGCTGGCGGTCCCAGGCGACCTGCTCCGGAGTGTACAGGTCGATTTGGAACAGACCTTCCCGGACCTGGCCGAGGGCTGCGGCAGTCAGCAGGAGAACGGCCGCCAGCTGAAGAATGACGCTTTTTTTGGTTTCCATACGTTTCAAACCCTCCAAAAAAGACTTTCTCTGTTCGGACTCGTATATGAAAAAAGCCCGCTGTCGCTGGTGTCTGCGCACGGCTTGAGGGGACTTGTTGCGGAGGCCCAAAACCGCAGAATCCGTCCGTATCTGCCGCAGAAAAAAGATGCCGTTGTATCGAAGCAAAAAATCAGGAGGTGAAAAAAGATTTTTACAAATGAGCAGTGCCGCTCGAGGAACCTCACTTTGATGATTAAGCTGACAATTTTACCTGCTTTGCCCGGAAATGCAAGGAAAAAATGGAAAATTTTTTCTGCGAAGGAAAAGGGCTCAAGCCCGCAGCGGTGTTTTAAGCGGATGTTTTTTCTCCGCATCTGCCGGCTTAGCGGCAAAAGAAAAGGTTTGACCAGGGAGCGGTTCTCCCTTAGGATGGTGCCGGTTTTCCGATTTTGGGTGTTCGGCAGGAAGGAAAAGAAAAACCGTTTTCTGGAAAAGAGGAGTCGATTATGATTGAAGTCCGTCAGCAGACGTGTGATAAATGCGAATATTATCTCCAAACCGCACCGGGTGCCGGGGAGTGCCGGCGGTATGCTCCAGCTCCCAACCGGACGATTTTTGTCACGCGTTCGGAGGCAACGGGCAGCTATAAGAATGATGTCCACTGGCCGAAGGTCTATGACAGCAACTGGTGCGGGGAGTTTAAGGCCAAAGCCAAGGCGTAACGCTTTCTGACGGACAGTTTTCCGAAAAAAGCGTTCGGGGGGAACAACGGTTTTCTGCTTTACTTGCGGATGCCGAAAGGCTACAATGCACCCTTCTTTTTACGATGCGGAAATCATGGAAAAAGTAGCCATATACGATACAACGCTGCGGGATGGGATGCAGGCCGAGGGCATCAGTTTTTCGCTGGAGGACAAGCTCCTCATCGCCCGAAAACTGGATGAATTCGGTATCGATTATATCGAAGGCGGGTTTCCTCTCAGCAATCCCAAGGAAGAGCAGTTTTTTGCCGCGATGGCGGAGCGGCCGCTTCAGCATGCCCAGCTGGCCGCTTTCGGAAGCACTCGCCGTGCCGGCCAGAAACCCGAAGAAGATGCCGGTTTGCAGGCCCTTCTGCGCTGCGGGGCCGGCGTGTTGACGATTGTCGGAAAAAGCTGGGACCTGCACGTGAAGGAAGTGCTCCGCTGCAGTCTGGAGGACAATCTTCGTCTTTGTTCCGATTCCGTTGCCTATCTGAAAAAACAGGGCCGTAAGGTCTTTTTTGACGCAGAGCATTTTTTTGACGGATATAAAAACAATCCGGAGTATGCCCTGAGCGTTCTTCAGGCCGTCGCCGAGGCCGGGGCGGATGTGCTGGTGCTTTGTGAAACCAACGGGGGCTGCCTTCCGACAGAGGTTTTTGACATTACGCAGACGGTTTGCCGGACCCTGAGCGGAGTGACCGTCGGCATTCATACGCATAACGATACGGAGTGCGCCGTGGCCAATTCTCTGGCGGCGGTGCAGGCGGGGGCCCGCCAGGTGCAGGGGACGATTAATGGGCTGGGGGAGCGAAGCGGCAATGCGAATCTGTGCTCAATCATTCCGAATCTGACGCTGAAGTTGGGGTATGAAACGGTCGGCCCGCAGCGGCTTGCAGGGCTCACGGAGCTGTCCCGCTTTGTTTTTGAAGTGGCCAACCTGCCGCCGATTCCCAATCTGCCGTATGTCGGCGAAAGCGCCTTTGCTCACAAAGGCGGGCTTCATATCGATGCACTCCGCAAAAATGAAAAGACGTATGAGCATATCCATCCGTCTCTGGTGGGCAACGAGCGCAAATTTCTGATTTCCGAGCTGTCCGGCTCCTCCAATGTGCTGGACAAGCTTGAGCGGAAAAAAATTACGGCTGATCGGCAGACAGCCGCCCGGATTCTCAAGGCGGTTCAGGACCTCGAAAACGCCGGATACCAGTTTGAAACGGCGGAGGCCAGTTTTGATTTGCTCGTGAAGAAGACCCTCGGCGAGTATGTTCCCTGTTTTGAGCTGCTCAAATATCATATTGATGTGGAGCGCAACCCCGACGGGACAATGGTCACAGAGGCTACCGTCAAGCTTCGGGTGGACGGGAAAGTCGAGCACGTTGTGGCGGAGGGAGACGGTCCGGTCAATGCGCTGGATACGGCTCTGCGCAAGGCCCTGGAGGGGTTTTATCCGTCGCTGCGGGAAATGTCGCTGGTGGATTACAAAGTCCGCGTAGTCAATGCCAAGGCGGGCACGGCCGCCAAAGTGCGTGTGGTGATTGAAAGCCGGGACCGCACCGACCTGTGGGGAACGGTGGGCGTTTCGGAGAATATCATCGAGGCCAGCTGGCTGGCCCTGGTGGACAGCGTGGAATACAAGCTGCTCAAAGACCGGCAGAAACAGAAGGCCGTATGCTGACGGCCCCGCGGTGGGGCCCCTTTCTTCCGGTGGCTTATAGAAAAGGGGAACACAAATGAATCGGCGAACTTTTTTAGGCACGTCGCTGGTGACCGGAGCCGCTTTTTCCAGTGCCCTCAAAGCGGCTGAACAATCCGCCTCCAGTCAAACCGGCCCGTTCAAGCTTCGGTATGCCCCCGAATTGGGACAATTCAGGCATCACGCCGGCGAAGACCCGATTGACCAGATTAAGTTTATGCATGAGCAGGGGTTCCGGGCGTTTTTTGACAACGGGCTGATGGGCAAAAGTCCGGATTTGCAGGAGAAAATCGCGAAGGCTGCCGCCCAATATGGGATGATGATAGGTCCCTTTGTCGCCGAAGCCCAGTTCGGCCAGCGGACGTTTGTGATGCCGTCCCGGTCGGTCCGCAATCAGCTGGTTTCCAAAATGAAGCAGGCCGTCGAGACGTCCAAACGCACCGGCGCCAAATGGGCCCTGGTGGTTCCCGGCCAGTATGACCAGAGTCTGGAGTGGGATTACCAGACGGCCAATGTCGTTGAAAACCTCAAGTATTGTGCGGAGGTCTGTGAGCCGGAAGGCCTTACGATTGTGATTGAGCCGCTGAATCCCAAGAGTCATCCGGGCCTGTTTTTAACAAAAGTCTCGCAGGCCTTTCAGATTTGTCAGGCCGTCGGCAGTCCCGCCTGTATGATTGTCAATGACCTCTTTCATCAGCAGATTACGGAAGGCAATCTGATACACAACATCGACACGGCCTGGAGCCGGATTGCGGCCTTTCATATCGGGGATGTGCCCGGTCGGATGGAGCCGACCACCGGCGAAATCAATTACCGGAATATCTTCAAGCACCTCTATCAGAAAAAGTATGAGGGGGTGCTTTGTATGGAGCACGGCACCAGCAAACCCGGCAAAGAAGGGGAGCTGGCTCGGATTCAGGCATATCGAATTTGTGATGCATTTGAACTGTAAAATCCGGGGGTGTATCCATGCGGTTTGGAACGGCTTTTGTTGCAGTGTGTCTCAGTATGCTGGCTTCCGGATGTGCGGAGCGAATCCGGCTGTTCAACGGCTACAATCTGGACGGCTGGAAGTTCTATACGGATGACCCGGGGGTGGTTGTGTCGCAGGTCTGGAGCATTCGGAACGGTGTTCTCCGCTGCGAAGGACGCCCCCACGGCTATCTGCGGACAACCCGACCGTTTTCCCACTACAAACTGACCCTCGAATGGCGCTGGCCGCAGGAGCCGACCAACAGCGGCGTTCTTGTGCACGGCTCGGGAGAGGACCGAATCTGGCCGACCTGTTATGAGGCACAGCTGCGAAGCGGGGATGCGGGCGACATTATAATTATCGGGGAGGAATTGTCGCTGACGGCGGACGGTCAGGTTCTTCGTCCGGAGGATTCCCGGTATCTGCGCCTGCCGCGCCGCCGGCCGTCCAGTGAGAAAAAACCGCCCCAGTGGAACCGATATGAAATCATCTGTCGGGACAATACGCTGGAGCTGATTGTAAACGGTGTGCGGCAGAATCGGGCCGAAGGCCTTTCTGCGGCGTCCGGTTTTATCGCGTTGCAGTCCGAAGGCTCCCCCATCGAGTTTCGCAATATCGTTCTTGAAAAGCTTCGATAACGGCGGAGAGCAGGGATAGAAAAAAAGACTTTTTGAAACAGGAGCAGACCCATGAATCCGCAAAATCCATCCAATCTGACGCGTCGGGATTTTCTGAAAACAACGGCGGCCGCCGCTTCCGTTTCGCTGTGGCCGTCGGCCTCTTCGCTGTTTGCCGCCGGACAGGAAAAAATCCGTCTGGCCCTGATCGGCTGCGGCGGACGAGGCAACGGAGCGTTAAAAGACTGTCTCCAGGCCGCCTCCTCGCTGGGCATGACGGCGGAAATTACCGCGGTGGCGGACTTTTTCAGGGACCGTGCGCAAAAGACCGCACAGGAGCATAAGGTCTCGCCGGAGCGATGTTTTGACGGTCCGCTGGCTTACCAGAAGGCCCTGGCCACAGAGGCGGATGTCGTGCTTCTGGTTGCGCCGCCGATCTTTCGTCCCCGCCATTTTGAAGCGGCGATAGCGGCCGGCAAGCATGTCTTTATGGAAAAGCCGGTTGCCGTGGATGCGCCGGGGTCCCGGAAGATTCTTGAAATCGGCAAAACCGCCGTTTCCAAAGGGCTGGCTGTATGTGTCGGTGCGCAGCGGAGGTATCAGGCGTCTTATCTGCAGACCAAATATGCAATTGACCAGGGGGCCATCGGAACCATTTTATCCGGTCAGGTCTGGTGGTGTATGGGGCATCTGTGGTTCAACAGACGGCGTCCCGGGGAAAGCGATGCCGATTATATGGTTCGCAACTGGGTCAGCTTCACGGAAATGTCGGGAGACCACATTGTCGAACAGCACTTCCATAATATTGACGTGGCCAACTGGTTCCTCGGCAAGACCCCTCGTCAGTGTGTCGGCTTCGGCGGCCGAGCCCGCCGAAAGACCGGCAACCAGTTTGATTTCTTCAGCGTCGATTACGACTACGGCGGCGGGGTTCATATCCACAGCATGTGCCGACAGGTGGACGGCTGCTACAATCGGGTGGCCGAATTTTTCACCGGCACGCAGGGCACCACGGCCGGAAGCGGTCCGGTCAATCCTTCCTCCGGCGCACGGCCGGATGTGCCGGACCTAAAACTGCATGAGAATCCGTATGTTCAGGAGCATATTTCGCTGCTCAAGAGCATCCGGGACGGCAAACCCCTGCAGGATGCCCAGTGGGCGGCGGAAACAAATCTAACGGCGATAATGGGGCGAATCAGTGCTTATACGGGTCAGTTGGTTCGCTGGCAGGACCTGACGGACCCGCAGTCCAGGAGCCCCTGGTACAATCTGGCTCTTTCTCCGACGGCGGAGGATTTCGAGAACGGCACGGTCAAAGCACCGGCGGATGATGTCTTTCCGATTCCGGGAACAGAGCCGAATGCCTGATTCGGGGGCGTTCGGCCCTCCGGCGTTTGGGGAGCTCATATATTGACTCGAAAGGGAAGAAGAGGCCGCCTTAGGCCTCTTTTTCCTGTTTGATGGGGCGGAAACGGCCCTGAGTTTTCCGGTTTTGCCGGGCGGCTTCTATGGCTTGTTCATAAAGGATCTGTTGGGCCCGAATGGGCTTGCCTTTGGTGTCTTTGAGTTTGTAGGAACCGTCGGGCAGAAGCTGCCAGGATTGACAGTTGTCTTCCATATACAGTTCGAGCATTTGAATGAGCCGTTTTTGGGGACCGGGGGCTGTAATCGGGAACAGCAGTTCCAGCCGTTTGTCCAGGTTTCGGCCCATCCAGTCGGCGCTGGCCAGATAAACCTCCGGGCGTCCGCCGTTGTCGAAGTACAGGATGCGGGCGTGTTCGAGAAAACGGTCCACGATGGAAACGACCTCGATGTTTTCGGACAGCCCTTTTACACCGGGCCGAAGGCAGCAGATTCCGCGGATATTCAGGCGGATTTTCACACCTGCCTGGGAAGCCCGATAAAGCGCCTGGCACATCTGCTTGTCTTCGAGTGCGTTGAGTTTGGCCATAATCAGCCCCGGGCGGTCCGGCGTGGAAAGCTGAATTTCCCGCTCAATCAGTTCGAGAAGCCGTTTTCGCATGGCCGTCGGGGCGATGACCAGTTTTGACCAGCCGACGGATTCGGACAGCCCCGTCAGGAGGTTGAAAAACGATGCGGTATCGCGAGCCAGGTCGGGGTCTGCGCTGATCAGGCCGATATCCGAATAAAGCCGGGCGGTTTTGTCGTTGTAATTGCCCGTTGACAGATGGACATACCGCTGGATGCGGCCCTGTTCCCGACGCACAATCAGCAGGGCCTTGGCATGGGTTTTCAATCCCATGACCCCGTAAATGACGATGCAGCCGGCATCTTCCAGACGGCGTGCCCATTGAATGTTTCGCTGCTCGTCAAACCTTGCCTTCAGCTCCACGAGCACGGTGACCTCTTTGCCGTTTTCGGCGGCTTTTTCGAGGGCCCGGATAATCGGAGAGTCGCCGCTGGTTCGGTACAGCGTCTGTTTGACCGCCAGCACCTGCGGGTCTTCAGCGGCTTCTTTGAGAAGGCGGACTACCGGGTCAAAGCTTTCGTACGGGTGCACCAGCAGAACATCATGGTCGCGGATGGTTTCCCACAAATCCTCATCTTCAGGCAAATCGGCCGGCGGCTGGGGCGGCCAGTCTGCAAGTTTGAGCCGTTCAAAACCCGGACGTTCGGCGATTTCCCACAGGCTGCGGGCGCCCAGCAGGGCATCGGTTTCATAGATGTCCGCCGGCTGAAGGTCCAGGTGTTCCTGAAGCCAGCGGAGCAGTTCCGGTGCGGGGTTGGAGGAAATCTGCAGCCGTACGGCTGCCCGCCGGAGCCGTTCACGCACCGCTTCTTCCATCGTTTCCAGCAGGTCGCCGGCTTCGTCCGTCTGAATCGGCACATCGGCATCTCGTGTAATCCGAAAACATCCAACGGAGCGAATGGTTCTGTTCGGGCACAGCATCCCGGCGAATTCAATAATCAATTCTTCCAGCGGAATCAGTGTGGTAGGTCCGGAAGAGGGGATGGCCGGAAAACGCTTGAAGATGTCCGGCACCGGAACAGCCAGAATGGACGGCGGCTGGTCTTTTTCCTGTGGCTCCAGGACCATCGCAACAAAAATCTGCAGGGCACTCAGCAGGGGCGGCGGGTCCAGTTCTGTCAGAGAGATGGGGGTTAATACCGGAAAGATTTCGGATTCAAAATAAGTCTTGAGGGCCGATTTCTGTTCGAGAGTCAGTTCCTTGCGGCGAAGGAGAATCAATCCGTTTTCCCGCAGCTCCGCAAAAACCTGATGCATTGTTCGGGCATGCTCGGCCACCATCTGATGGCAGCGGATGCTGATTTCTTCTAATTGCTCGGCGGGGGTTCTTCCGCTGGGGTCTTTTTTTCGGATGTCCGAAGCGGCCTGCTGGCGAAGACCGGCCACCCGAACCATAAAAAATTCATCCAGATTGGAGGCAAAAATCGCCAGGAATTTGACGCGCTCCAGCAGAGGCAGCTTGGGATTCTGGGCCTGCTGAAGCACGCGTCGATTGAATTCAAGCCAGCTGAGTTCTCGATTGAAAAACGAGTCCGGGCGGTTGAGTTTTTCTTCAGATTTCTTTCCCATGGATGCACCTATGTGCTGCTGAGCCAGCGAATTTTCAGACCATAGACGTCTTCAAAGAAGTCGGTTCCCAGTCCGATCGAGGGGGTTTTCAGGGATTGTTCGGAAAGGCCGGGAACCTCAATCGTCAGGCTGTCCTCCTGCAGAGTCAGACGCATTTGCTCAATCTGCCGCATTTCTTCAAGATCCATAGCTTTTGCCAGACGCAGCAGGGGGGCCAGTTTGTTGACGGCCAGGCGGTTTTCACGGGACAGATTCAGAAACTCCGTATGCGTCGGTTTGGGGGTGCCCCGCCGATGGTAGCGGGCAGTATGGGCGACAATCTGCACCTCTTCACGGCTTAATCCGAAAATTTCCGAATTGAGAATCAGATAAAGCGTATGTTTGTGATAGGCACGGGCCGAGACGAACATCCCGATTTCGTGGAGCAAGGCGGCGATTTCGAGAAGAAGGCGATGTCTGTCCGTAAGGCCGTGTTCAGATTTCAGGGCATCGAAGAGCCGAACGGCGCAGGCCGCCGTCCGCTGAGCATGGTCCAGATTGACCTTATATTTTTCCGCCAGCGAAAGAGCGGACTGGATTGCTTCCTGCCGAAAGGCCTGTTCCTGGCGTCCGCTGCTTCGTCGGGACAATTCAATCAGCAGGCCGTCCCGCATGGAAACGGACGAGACGAGCCATTCTTTGGCGGATGTGGCCTCCAGAAGCTCCTGGTAAATCAGCAGGGCCGGCACGAGGGTTTCCGCCTCTGTATAGGGCAGGTCGTACTGCCGAGCCAGCTGTTCAGGCGAAAAGCTCTTCAGTTTTTCCAGCAGACGTTTGAATTTGGAACGGGACACTTTCCGGAAAAAAGGATTGGGCAGGGGGGTCCCGATTTGGTCGGCTGCAAAACGGGCGTCGGCTCCGAGGGCCAGAAAGGTCTTGACGGACCGGAGCGGCATCAGGGATTCGAGCGGAGAGAGGATGGACTCGATTTCCCGTCGGATAAACTCAGAGGTCTGCATCCAGCTGCCGCCGGCCGGTTCGAGAATTTCCTGAAGCCGTATCGAGCCAAGTCCCAGCCCCTGGGACGCGGTAATCTGCCCATTTTTGAGAAAAGTGAGCATGGTGCTTCCGCCGCCGACTTCGGTAATCAGGGTCTGCTGTCCCATCAGAGACAGGTCATTTTTGAGGGCTTCCTGTACAGCCAGAACGGTCAGACGTCCCTGTTCCGTGGGGTCTAAAATATCCACTTCCAGACCGGTGCTCAGCAGGACCCGGTCCACAAAGACATCGGCGTTGCGGGCCTCCCGCAGGGCGCTGGTGGCGGCGGTCCAGATGCGCCGGGCGCCGTAAAAATCAATTCGCCGCTTAAATTCCCGCAAAATGCTGATGGCGGCCCGAATGGTATCCCGTTCGAGATGTCCGTGCCGAAAGGCATCGTGTCCGAGATTCACAGCCCGCTGGAGCCGCTCGAGGACTTCGACGCGTCCGTCCGACAAAACCTGGCCGATAGACATTCGAATGGAGTTTGTCCCGATATCGATTGCCGCCAGAATCGATGCATCCGGAGTTGAAATCGGTTTGCCGTCTTGTTCGGTCATAGCAATGGCAGTATCCATCTTTTTTTTGCTGCCGTCAATCCCAAATCATCGGGGTGCTTCACAGACAATCTTCACCGGCTGAGCCAGTATCTGGGCCAGTAGGTCAGATTTTTTTTGTGCAGCCTGCATTTCTTCAGACGCATCCTGGCGGCTTCGGCAGGAAAGAATCAGCAGCTGGCTGTTCCGGAGGGCCTGGATGTCCTGAATGCAGCTTTGATGACTGCTGTCCAGTCCGTCGGCAATCCGCAGGAGGGCGGCCAGGGCGGCGATGCGTTTCTGTTCGTCTGGACGCAGGTTGCTGTACACCGGATGGTCGTTTTTCGGCAGGGATTTTCGATGGTAGCGGGCGGTCAGAGCAATCCGGGTGCGTTCCTCCGGCGTCAGCGGCAGGGTGGCATCTTCCAGAATCATTCTCATCGATTGTTTGTGATGTCCCTGCTGCCCTGTACACCAGCCGATGTCGTGCAGGATTGCCGCACATTGGAGTATAAAGCGGTCCGACTCATCGAGTTTTAAGGTCTCTGCAAACAGGTCAAAAAGTTTCATGGAAAGCCGATGCACCTGCTGACGGTGCTCTCTTTCAGCACCGCAGCGGTCTGCGAAGGATTCCGCCTGTGCAATGATTTCAAGCCGGGGATTGTCCATACGTTTGCTGGAGAGGGATTGCATTCGAAGAAGCGGCAGCTTCCGCCAGTTGGTCCCAGAATCTGTCTTTTTCCAGTTTTCGACAGTAGGCGGAAGCCTCTCGGTACAGGACCTGCCATTGCTGTTTTCGGTTCCGGCGCAGGAACTCAATCCCGGGCTCAAGTCTTTTAAAAGGACGGGCGTGCCCGAAGTACTCCTGGGTGCGTTTTTCTTCGTCTGTAGAAAATTGTTCGATTTGTTCCAGCCATACGGCGCAGTCATTTAAATCGCCCAGAAGGGTCTGCATTTTCTTGAGCGGCTGAATCCATCGCCCGCCCTCCTCTTGGAAAACAGGCTGAAGAATCTCGAGGGTATAACGGAGCCGCTTGACGGCAATCCGCAGCCGGTGATGCCCCTGGATGTTTTCTTTTTCCTGCAGGCAGGGAAGAAGGGCGAGCGTGCGCTCCATTGCTTCCCGCACAGCGGTCTTGGCCAGGTCCGCCGCAGACGGCAGCCCGGATGCTGGAGCCGGCCCCTGCATCTGCTTGAGCCGTTCCGTTTCGGCGAAAATTTCCGACAAAATATTTTCTCGACGGAAACGGTCAATGCTTTTCAGAAGACGTTTTTGGAATCGCTGCCGCTGCTGTCGAAGACGAAGCAGCAGCCGTTTCAGGCCGGGCAGTACATCCTTTTTTGACGGGGGGATTTGGGGTAAAAAGTCATTCAGAAACTGGATCTGCACGTCGAGGTCGCGTGCCTTTTGAAAACCCTTTAGGAGTCGTTTGCTTTCTTTTCGCCAGCGTCGGAGGAGTTTTTTGTCCAGACAGACGGCAAAAAGACGCAGCGCCGTGCGGAGCCGCCGGCAGGCAACTCGGACCTGATGGACCGGTTCGATGTCCTCGGCCTGCAGAGTCCCTTCCAAATTCTTGGCGATTGCCTCTGCATACCGGCAGAGAGTCTGCCCGGCCAGTTCATATATCGATTGATTGATTTGCTGTTCCATCAAGGTTTATTGTAGCCGATCGACCGGAGGAGAGCAAGAAAGGCGGATGGTTAGAAATCAATAAAAAAAGGATTCAGAGAATTCTCTGAATCCTTTGGAAACGTACAGTCAGAGGAAAAAGACAACGGTCTTATTTTCTGCGAATCAGAGCCAGTCCGCCCAGACCCAGCAGAGCCATTGTTGCCGGTTCCGGAACAGGAGTCGGTGAAACACACAGCGTAAAGAACGACAGCATATTGGGGTTGTTTGTGTACACGGTGAAACTGGCGCTCTGGCCCTGGCCGATAGGATTGCCGTAGAAGTAGAAATCAACAGTGCTCGGCGTTACAATCCAGCTGGCTCCGGGAATATTTGTTGTGGTTCCCTCTTCGGAGAAGAACGCACCGGCGCCGACGATTTGGAAGTGGAAATCACCCCACGGCTGACAACCCGTATTTGTGACATTCAGTGTAATCAGTCCTTTCCAGGGGTCCGCCTCATTGTGAATTAAATCTTTTTGCTGTCCTAATGAGAGATTTTCTTCAAATAACTCAAAGTGTGCCGAAGCGAAGGAAGCCATTGCAAGAAGTGCCGCCAGAAGAATTGTCTTTTTCATCCTAACCTCCCGTCCATTCTCATAATCCTCTTCCGTTTTTCAGGCAGGCAAATTTAATTTGCCTCCTCCGTACAACTACGGAATTACTTTATCGGAACGCGTCTTCTTTGTCAAGAGAAAAAAAGACTTTTTCTGTATATTAACTTTTCTCTATATCGAGATTTCTTATGCATATAAACAAAACAAGGCATACAGTATCCATATATTGGAGATTTTTCTTGTTTTTCTTACAAGAAAAAAGCAAAGAATTTTCTCCGATAATTTTATATACTGAAACTCCCGAAATACTACATAGATATGGACTTTAAGGAATAAGATGATGAGCACGCTGGACCCGCGAGTGATGCCCGACTGGCAGATTGCCGAAGCCGCCGAAGAAAATATGAAACCCCTTTACCA
Organism: Anaerohalosphaeraceae bacterium; assembly: GCA_037479115.1. NCBI lineage: Bacteria > Pseudomonadati > Planctomycetota > Phycisphaerae > Sedimentisphaerales > Anaerohalosphaeraceae > Anaerohalosphaeraceae bacterium. The sequence goes on from JBBFLK010000028.1 coordinate 12,721, forward strand.
GCTGGCCCGGGATTTGGGGCTGGCCTACGGCGAATTGCTTCCGATGGGGGAAAAACTGGCTAAACTGGATTATAAAAAGATTCTTGAGCGGCTTCGTTTTGCCCCGAATGCCCGCTACATCGACGTGACGGCCATTACCCCAACCCCCTTAGGCGAAGGAAAGACCACGACTACTATCGGTCTCGTGCAGGGGCTTGGCAAACTGGGCAAACGTGTGGTCGGCACGATTCGCCAGCCCAGCGGCGGCCCGACGTTCAATATCAAGGGTACGGCGGCTGGCGGTGGGCTTTCCCAGTGCATTCCGCTGGTTCCGTTTTCTTTCCGGCTGACCGGCGATATCGAATGTGTCACAAATGCCCACAATTTAGCAATGGTTGCTTTGACGGCCCGGATGCAGCATGAGCGCAATTACGATGACGAACGGCTGGCCAAAATCGGTCTTCGCCGGCTCAATATCGACCCGGAGAATGTGCAGTGGAAGTGGGCGATTGATTTCTGCGCGCAGGCCCTGCGGAACATCACCATCGGAAAAGGCGGCAAAATGGATGGAGTACAGATGGAATCCGGCTTCCAAATCTCCGTCTCCAGCGAGGTGATGGCCATTCTGGCGGTGGCCAAAGGGCTTGCTGATATGCGTCAGCGAATGAGTAAAATTGTGATGGCCTATGACAAAGACGGCAACCCTATCACAACCGCCGACCTGGAGGTGGACGGGGCGATGACGGCCTGGATGGTGGAGGCCCTTAACCCCAACCTGCTGCAGACCATTGAAGGCCAGCCCATTTTGGTTCACGCCGGCCCATTTGCCAATATTGCTATCGGTCAAAGCAGCATCATCGCCGACTTGGTTGCCTGCAAGCTGGCGGATTATGTCGTCACCGAAAGCGGCTTTGGGACCGATATCGGCTACGAAAAGTTCTGGAATCTCAAATGCCGGATGTCAGGCCTGAAGCCCCATGCAGTGGTGATTGTGGCGACGGTTCGTGCCCTGAAAATGCACGGCGGCGGACCGGCCGTCAAACCCGGCGCCCCGCTCAGTATCGAATATACGCGAGAACACCTCGAACTGCTCGAAAGGGGCTGCGAGAATCTGGCCGCCCATATTGAAATTGTCCGCAAGTCCGGTATCCGGCCGATTGTCTGCATCAACCGCTTCAAAACAGATACGGATGCGGAATTGAATTTTGTCCGCCGGTTTGCCGAAGACCACGGGGCTGAGGCGGCTGTTTCTGACCATTGGCTTCGCGGCGGAGAAGGGGCTCTCGAACTGGCGGAAAAGGTCGCCGCCGCCGCACAGGAGGAGCGTGATTTCGATTATTTATATCCCCTCGAGATGCCTCACAAAGAGCGAATCGAACTGATTGCGACGCAGATTTACGGCGCGGATGGAGTGGTGTTTGAAGAAAAAGCCCTTCAAAAATTGAAAAAGATTGATGAGGACCCTCTCCGCCGGCAGCTGGGGACCTGCATGGTCAAGACTCACCTCAGTTTGTCCCACGACCCGGACCTCAAAGGCCGTCCGCGCGGCTGGAAACTGCCGATTCGGGATGTGATGATTTATGAAGGCGCCGGCTACGTTGTTCCGATTGCCGGCGACATCAAACTCCTGCCCGGAACCGGTTCTGATCCTGCCTTCCGACGCATCGATGTCAATGTCAAAACCGGAAAGATTCAGGGTCTGTTTTAGTCGGCTCAGCTCCTGAATCATCCAAGTTCTTTCTGCAGGAAAAACTGGACACAGCAGAGAGGGTATTTATAATCGTCAAGCAATGAATTTGATGACGAAAGAATCTGGGTCTTCTTCTGTTGTTGGGCTTATTCTGGCGACGCTGCTGGCATGGGGCCTCTTTTTCGTTCGGATTGAGTATCCGGAACTGAAGAGCGTTCATGAGGCCCGCGTGGTGGTGACGGCGGACAATATGGTCCGAAGCGGCGATTGGATTGTTCCGGTGTTTAATGACCGGATTCGCCTGGAAAAGCCGCCTCTGCCGTATTGGGTGGTCGCCGCGGCTCGTTCCATAGCCGGAAAAATGGAAGAGCCGGTTTTTCGACTGCCCTCTGCGCTGCTCGGATTGGCCGGCGTGCTGATGGCGGCGGTCTGTGCCGCACATCTGTTCGGCAGACGGACTGGTTTGCTCACGGCACTTTTTGTTTCACTGACGCTTAGTTATCTGATTGAATCCCGCAGCGCCGAAGTGGATATTTATCTTACCTTTACTGTGACCTTGTCGCTGCTGGTTGTTTCCATTATTTTCTGGGGAACCGAACGCCGGGATTGGCTGTGGCTGGGGTTGGGAGCGTCGGCTGCTCTGGGCACCCTGGCCAAAGGCCCGGTGGTGTTCTTTTTTGTGGTGCCGATGGCGGCAGGGGCCCTCTGGCTGTTTCCGGAAAGACGCCCGCGGATTGGGTGGCTGCTGGGGGCTCTGCTTGTTTTTGCAGGGCTTTCTCTTGTTTGGCCGCTTTTGCTGATTCAGCGTCTCGGTCTGGAGACGGTTTGGCAGGTTTGGTTTTCGGATATTCATCGAAATGTGGAAGCCGGCGTACACAGTCGGCGTCCGTTTTATTTTTATCTGACACAGTTTCCGCTGGCAACTTTTCCGTGGTCAGTGACGGCGTTGGCCGCTTTTTTTCTGCCTTTGTGGAAGGAAGTTCGTCCGGACCGGGTTCTGAGGCGAAAAACGCTTTGGCTGAGCCTAACCATAGCAGCGGCCGTAGTTTGTTTTTCCTTTGTGGGGAAAAAGAAGATTGATTATCTGGCGCCGCTGCTGCCGATGGCGGGGATTTTGACGGCAGCGGCCTGGGGGCAATTCAGTCGAAATATTCAGCAGAATGCTCCCTCTGCGAGAGCCAATCGGGGGCTGTTAATTGGCCAGTCCGTTCTTCTCATCTTGGCGGGACTGGCTGTGGCCGGATATGCGATGTTGGATCCTTTTCGGAGGACGGTTTTTCTGCTGACGGCCGGAGGGGGGCTGGTTTTGGGCGGGGCGGTTTCCATTTGGTTTCTTTTGCGAAAAGAGCTGTCGGCGGTTTTGATTTCTCAGGCCGCCGGCCTGCTGGTCGGCGGATATGTGCTTTTTGGTTTTTTGCTTCCGCGAGAAGATATTCGCCTCTCCCCGGCGCGTTTCTGTCAGCAGCTTCGCCAGGTCATCGGGGATAAACCCGTCGTTTATTTTGAAGGGAGGGATGATACCCTTGTTTATCATCTGCGCCGCCCGATTCCGTCTCTTTTCGGGTCGGAAGAGCTTCTGGAGTTTTTGCAGAGACATCCGGACGGATTTGTGATGGTTCGCGGAAACAGACTGTCTGAAGCCCGACAGATTGCCCCTCATATCGTTTTTTTCTACCCTCAGGGAAGAAAGAAGGATATCCTGCTGCCCGATGTACGGGCTTCCCGTTTGGATGAGGATGACTATGAAGCAGGCGACGAGTCAACCGAGATTGGGGATTATTCCGGGCTGTATATCCTGACGGCGAAAGACTGGCCGTCTCCGCCGGTTGAGTATCCGTCGTTTGAGGCCTTTGTTCCCCCTTGGCTGACGATGGAGCTGCTGTGGGTGGTCTTCGGCCTGGCGGCACAGACGCTTTTCTTTCTGCGTTTTTTTGTCCAGTGGATTGCATCCGAAAGGGCGGGTCAGAGTGTCGTGCCGGTTGTGTTCTGGTGGTTCAGTCTGGCCGGCGGTCTGATGCTGCTGGTCTATTCGATTTATCGCCGGGACCCGGTTTTTATTTTTGGTCAATCCGCCGGTGTGTTCATTTACTTGCGAAACCTGTGGCTGATTTATAAGCAGCGTCTGGCGGAGGTTTCTTCAGAACCGAGTCTTTCGGCGGAGGACTCGGAGGGTCGTATTTCGGATGCAAAAAAGACACCCGGGGAGTCAAACTGATATGAATCCTGTAGAATTGTCGCTGGTGATTCCCGCCCGCAATGAAGAGGAATCGGTCGGGCCGCTGCTGAAGCGGATACGGGAGGTTTTCGAGAAATCCGGTCTTTCCTTTGAGGTGATTCTTGTGGATGACGGAAGCACAGACCGGACACTGGAAATTCTGAAGGCCGAACAGAAGACGACGCCCTGGCTTCGAATTCTCAAACTGGACGGCCCGCACGGCCAGACGGCAGCGATGTGGGCCGGTTTTCAGGCGGTTCGGGGGCGGATTGTTGCAACGCTGGATGCAGACCTTCAAAATGACCCGGCGGAAATCCCCCGTCTGATGGGGATGCTCGACCAAGCCGATGCCGTGTGCGGCTGGCGGCAGAAGCGGCAGGACCCCTGGCTTCGCAAGGTGTCCACAAAAATCGCCAACTTTGTCCGCAACAAGCTGACGGATGAAACCATTCACGACTCGGCCTGTTCGCTGAAGGTTTACAAGCGGTGCTGTCTGGAGCGGCTGCCGTATTTTGAGGGGATGCACCGCTTTATGCCTACGCTGGTCAAGATGCAGGGTTATCGGGTCATTGAGGTGCCTGTTTCACACCATCCCCGGTACGCCGGACGGGCCAAATACGGAGTCTGGAACAGACTCTTTCGGGCGTTTGGAGATTTGCTGGCCGTTCGATGGATGAAAAAGCGGTTCATCCGCTGCCGAGCGGAAGAGATAACGGCCGGTTCCTGATGCGGCTGCCGGTGATGGGGGGCAAATGGCACTATCGCGAGGGGTTAGAATGCCTCATCGAGCCGCCAGTCGTAGTTGATCATTTTGAAGGTGACGGGGGTGTTCTCGAGAAATTGAATTTCTTCGGCGCTCAGATACCGCGCCAAAAAGTTCAGCCAGGCCCGCTGAAGCTCCGGATAGTCCCGAAACCGCCGAATGGAAGCGTATTCCGATTCGAGGAAAACCGTCCGCTTGGTTTGGAAGAGGACGGACAGGGAAACGGTTTGTTCCTGCCTGTTTAAGATATATCCCTGCGGGCTGAACAGATATTTTCGCACCTGGTCATCCAGCTGCCGGTCGAGTTTACTGCCTCGATAGGCCTCATTGCGCTGCCGTCCGCCGCCCAGACTGGCATAGGACAGGACAAAGCAGACCCGAGGGTCTTTCGTGCGGGCCAGGAGGAATTCCTGTTCAATCTCTTCCAAATTGTACTGAAGCCCCTGCACCCAGAAGTAGTTTTTGGTCCAGGGGCTGGAAATATGCATTATGCTGTTATTCGGGTATCGAATCATGTACCATTTCGGCTGGATGGGGTAATTATCCACAATCAGCTGGAGAGTGCAGAGGTTATAGACATTAATCCAGAAGGCGGTTTTGTCCTCCTGCGAGAGGGCCATCAGGTGCAGCGGGTTGATTTCTTTGAGCAGACGCATGGCCGGAAGCAGTTCAAGACGGTTTCTCCGCAAGGCGGCATACCGAACCAGCCCGTCTTCCGTTACATAAGTGGAGAAGATGCGGTCGCACAGGTCAAAAAATTCCGGAATGCGGCTGTCTGCCTGTTCATCCACGATGGTCGAAACGCCGGCTGTTCCATTCCCGTTGGGCCCTGGGCTGTTTGGCTCCGCAGGAGCAGCAGGGGGGGGTTCGGTCTGGTTGGGAATAGAGTTTGGTTCGCCGGTTTTTTCCTGCCCGAAAGCGGACCTCTCCAGCGTCAGCAGCAGGGCGGCAGGCAAAAGAGATATAAAAAGATAATAAAATATCCTTTTCATCGGATTCCTTTTCACCATTCTATAAATATATACGTTTTTACGTTTCTCTTACAATTTTTTCTAATTAGAAAGGAATGATTCCGACACTTTCCTTTTTCGGTCAAACACCCCCTTTGTTTGAGGAGAGATTCCGGTCTTTGGTGATTCTTTGGATTATGGGACCGTAAAATCCGTGAAATCGCAAGTCTGGGGCTGCTTAAATCCTTGACAGAATGGTGATGAGGGGCTATTCTTTGCGTACTCTCGTATATTGTGGATACATTAAATTCGTTTTCTGAAGGTGCAAGCCGATGAAAAGGGTCGTTTTCCTTCTGGCCGCAGGGGTATTTGCTTCATTCGCACAGGCCGTCGTTCCAACAGAAACCATCACAGCTGTTCGCCTCCGGGCCGAGTCCGGTTCTCAGATTTCCGAGCAGGACCGAGCGGAAATTGATAAGTTTCTTTTGTCTGCCCTGAATGGGATTTTTTTAGCGGAACAATCGGAAGAAATGGCCAAAACCCGCCGGCAGATTGTCGAACAAAAGGGTACGAAGGATTTGAGTCTGTATGCCACGGCTTATCTGACGATTTTGCGGGAGCGCCTGAGCGGGTTGGCTCAAACGGCCCCTGAGCGTATTGAAGACCCTGCCCGTCGGCGGATGGTGCGCCGAAATCTGGCCATTCTGGTTGCCGAACTGCGAAGTCTGCTTTTGGCGGATTTCGGGGTTTTGTGGTCGCAGGATGAGGATGCTGTGGTGCGCTACTGGGCGGTCAAATCGCTGACCGATCCGGAAATCGCCAAACAGCTTAATTCGGAAACAACCGCCAATCCGGAAGCGGCTCAAAAGATTTTCGGGGCGCTTCAGTCTGTGATTCAAAACGAGCCGCTGCCGGAGATTCTGGCCATGACGGCCGGTTTTGCCGCGGCCTGGCAGGACGGGCGTTCCTCAGAGCTGCTTGAGCGGCTGACGGCTCGTCGGCTGGCCGATTATACCCAGTGTCAGGAGAAGAGCGCCTGGGTGGATGGGCGGATTCTGGCGGCTCTGACGGACAAATATGTGTCGGCCAGACTGCCGGAGGAGAAAAGCGCAGCAGGCCGCCGATTTGCCCTTTTGCTCAGTGCCGTCATGCAGCGATGGCTCCAGGATGAGGCCGCCGGCGGAAAAAATCTTTCCGAAGAGGCCCGCACCCAGCTGATTACGGTACTGGCGGAGACGGAAGACCGTCTGCTGCCGAAGCTGGAGATTTCAGCGGCCGGCATTCGCCGGGCTTTTGAACGAACGGGCGGATTGCAGGCGGTTTATGAGGATCTGATGGGAACGGTCGGCCGGCGGGGAACCCTGCCGACGCGACTGGGCATTGATTTCGGGCGGGATGCGGACGGTCGGCCTTTAACGGTGCCTCCGACGCTGCCGAACTGCTTTGCGTCGCCGGCTGCTCCTTCCGCCGGGTAGCCGGTTGCATTCCCGTCCTCCTTCCTGAGAGGCATCAAAGGAAATGAGCCGTGAGTCGTTTGAAAACGCAGCCGACAACCAAACCGATTCGCTGGAAACGAAGGGGGATGTTCGGCGTGCTGATTCTGGGGCTGCTGGCGGCATCCTGCCGACCCAAAGATTCGTCTTCTCATTCTGAGATTCTTTTCCAGCAGCGTTCCCGAGCCAAGATTCAGACCCTCGACCCGGCCCAAATCGGCGATGTGCCCACCGATGAAGTTTCACGCGAATTCTTTGAAACGCTGTATTATTATCATTATCTCAAGCGTCCGTACGAACTGGTGCCGCAGCTGGCTGCTCAGATGCCGGAGATTTCCGAAGACGGCTGCACCTATACCATCCGGATTCGTCCGGATGTTTATTTCCACGATGCGCCCTGCTTTCCGGGCGGCAAAGGACGGAATGTGACGGCGGAGGATTTCATCTATGCCTGGAAGCGGATTGCGGATGTCAAGACCGCCAGCAAGAACTGGTGGATTTTCGACGATCGGATTGTAGGCCTCAATGAATTTCGCGAGTATTCCAAAACCTGTGAAAAAGGGCGGGTGGATTACTCCCGACCGGTGGAGGGGCTGGAGGCGGTTGAGCCGCATCTGCTGCGAATCCGACTGATTCGTCCGTGGCCGCAGCTGATTTTCTGGCTGGCCCACGTGCCGACAGCACCGATGGCCCGCGAGGCGGTCGAGTACTACGGGGATGAGATTCGCAACCACGCCGTCGGCACCGGACCGTTTGTTCTGAAAAAATGGGTGAAGGGCAGTTATATTGAGGCCGTCCGAAATCCCTCCTACCGCCCCGATTTTTATCCGACCGAGGGAATGCCGGAGGACGTCGAACAGGGGCTTCTGGCGGATGCAGGTCTGCGCGTGCCCTTTCTTGACCGGATTATCTGGCGCATCATCGAGGAAGACCAGCCCCGCTGGCTGATGTTTATGCGGGGGCGGATTGACATCAATTCCATCCCGAAGGACAATTTCGGACAGGCTGTTGCTTTCGGTAAGACCCTTACGGAGGATATGAAGCGCAAGGGGATTCGGCTGCAGACGTTTATTGAGCCGAATGTGTTTTATGTGTCTTTTAATATGAGCGACCCGATTCTGGGCAAGAATAAGCCGCTTCGGCTGGCGATTAATTATGCGATAGACCGGGAAAAATTCATTGAGCTGCTGATGAACGGCCGGGGGATTGTCGCCCATGGGTTTATTTCGCCGGCGATGGAGGATTATGACCCCAACATCGTGCAGGTTTCCCGCTCTGTTTTTGACCTGGAGAAGGCCCGCACCTGGCTGCGTGAAGCCGAACGGATTCACGGCGGCCCGATACCGCGGCTTCGGCTGGCGGTCGGCGGCACGGATACGACCTATCGCCAAATCGCCCAGTATTTTCAGCGAAATATTCAGGAAATCGGTCTTCAGGTCCAGATTGAGGCGTTCGACTGGCCGACATTTCTGGAAAAGATGCGAACCAATCAGCTTCAGCTGATTGGCGGGACCGGCTGGATGGCCGATTATCCCGATACGGAAAGTTTTCTGCAGGTTTTTTACGGTCCGAATGCCCCCTGGCCCAACAGCAGCAATTATTCCAGCCCCGAATTTGACCGGCTGTATGAGCAGATTCGCGTTCTGCCGCCTTCGCCGGAGCGGACCCGTTTGTATCGGCAGGCCGAGCGGCTGGTTATTGAAGATATGCCTGTCGCCTTTGTGTATCACCGCATCGGCTATATTCTCTATCACGACTGGGTCGGAAATTTCAAGCCGAACGCCTATAAAGCCGAATGTATGGGGGGAGGATTCGCCAAGTATTATCGAATCGATGCGGACAAGCGCCGCGCCTATTGGAAGCAGTACGAATGAAAAAAAGAACCGTTCAAATTCGACCGGCCGCCATGGTTTTGCTGGTCCTGGCCGTCTGTTTGCCGGCCGGATGCCGCAGGAGACCGGATTCCTCCGCTTCGGAACGGATGGTCATCCGGGTGCCGATGTTTTCCAAGATTCAGACGCTCGACTGCGGCAACCTGACCGATGTCTATTCCATTGGGGTGGCCTCGCAGATTTACGAATCCCTGTATGAGTACCATTATCTGAAGCGTCCGGTCGAGCTGGTGCCCCTCCTGGCCGAGGATATGCCGGACATCAGTGAGGACCATCTGACCTATACCATCCGCATCCGAAAAGGCATTTTCTATCACGACGACCCCTGTTTCCCCGACGGCAAAGGGAGGGAGGTCAAGGCGGCGGATTTTGTCTTTGCTCTCAAGCGCATTGCCAACGTCAAATATATGAGTCAGCGGTGGACCGACTGGAACGGACGCATCGTCGGACTGGATGAGTTTCGAGAGTACACCAAGGGGTTTCGGCGGGAGTCGGATGTCGATTACAGCGTGGAGGTGGAGGGGCTGCGGGCCCTCGATGATTATACGCTCCAGCTGAAGCTGACCAAACCCTGGCCCCAGCTGATTTGGTATCTGGCCTCCGCCGTCACGGCTCCGGTCCCGCGTGAAGCCGTCGATTATTACGGCAAAGACATTATGTATCATCCCGTCGGCACCGGTCCGTTTCGGCTGAAGGTCTGGGAGCGGGGGTTTTATATCGAACTGGTTCGCAATGAAAAATGGCACGGCGGAACTTATCCGACGGAAGGCGAGCCGTCTGATTGGGAGAACGGCTATCTGGAGGACGCCGGCAAGCCGCTTCCGTTTGCGGATGCGATTGTGTATCGCGTCATTGAGGAGTTTCAGCCCGCCTGGCTGATGTTTCTGCGCGGCGATTTGGACATTATGCAGATTTTCAAGGACAACTTCGCCCAGGCCGTCAATCCGGATACCTTGACGGCTACGCCTGCGATGGCCGAACGCGATATTCGGCTGCTCGTTTTTGACGACCCGTCGGTTTTCTGGATCGGCTTTCATATGCAGGACCCTGTTCTGGGCCGGAACAAACCGCTCCGGAAGGCGATTAGCCGGGCAATCGACCGCCAGGCCGCCATTCGCCTGTTCTTTAACGGGGTGCACAAAGTGGCCTATGGCTATCTGCCGCCGGGACTGGAGGAATATGACCCCAATATTGTCCATACCGATTATGCCAAATATGACCCGGCGGAAGCCCGTGCGCTGCTTCAGGAAGCGCAGCAGATTCACGGCGGGCCCATTCCGCCCCTGACTATCGCCATTCCGGGCACATCCAATCTGGACCGTCAGATCGGGCAGTTTCTGCAGAAATATCTGGCGGATGTCGGTCTGCAGCTCCGCGTGGATTATATGGACTGGCCGACCTATCTGGACGGGCTGAACAAGGGCAAGCTTCAGATTTTCTTCAGCGGGGCCAGCCCGAGCATCCCGGACTCTCTCGATATGCTGATGGCCTTTTGTTCGTGGAACTGGGGGTACGGCGGCAACCATTTCCATTATTCCAATCCGGAATTTGACGCCCTGTACCGGCAGGCCGAGCCGATGTTTCCCGGTCCGGAACGAACCCGCCTGTGCCGTCAAATGGAGCGAATTATGCTGGAGGACTGTCCGGCTGTCTTTCTGAATCACCGTGTCGCGATTGCGATTATCCACGGCTGGTACAAAAACGCCAAACCCCATGAGTTTTCCTACAATACCGCCAAATACAGAAGGATTGACCTGGAGAAGCGAAACCGCTATAAAGAACTCCTGAAAGAACTCAAAAAGAAACCAAAATGACTGTCTATATTATCCGAAGACTGCTTTATACGGTTCCGATTGTCGTCGGCGTGCTGCTGCTGACGTTTTTCCTCTTTTCCGTTGTCGGCGGGGATATTTCCCAACAGATTGCCGGCAAAAACGCTGATGCGGAAACCATCGCGGAAATCCGCCACGAGTACGGGTTCGATAAGCCGCTTTTCTGGTCGCTGGACAGTCAGTTTATTGACCATTTCCGCAAAGCCCTGACGTTCAATTTCGGACGGGCCCTGGACCGCGAGAAAATCAGCGACAAAATCCTCCGCGGGGTCGGGCCGTCTCTGTCTTTGACGGTTCCGATGTTTCTGGGGACGCTGGTTCTGTCGATTTCGCTGGCCCTGATGGTGGCGTTCGTCCGCGGCAGCTGGCTGGATGTGGCGGCGGTGGTGCTCTGTGTGGCCGGAATGAGCATCCCGTATCTGAGTTTTATCATCTACGGCCAGTACATCTTCGCCTACAAACTGGGCCTTTTTCCGATTATGTATATGCCCGAAGAGTCCCTTCTGACCAGTCTGGCTCTGCCGGTGCTGATCGGCATCGCCGCCGGTCTGGGCGGCAATCTTCGGTTTTACCGCACGATTGTCCTGGATGAAATGCGAAGCGACTATGTGCGGACGGCCTTTGCCAAGGGGCTTTCCACATCCAAAGTCCTTTTCAAACACGTGCTCAAGAACGCTTTGATTCCGATTATTACCAGCGTGGTACTCTCGATTCCCTATCTGTTTTTGGGGTCTCTTCTCCTGGAGCGGTTTTTCGGAATCCCGGGCTTGGGTTCCCTGATGATTGAGGCGATTGCCTCCCGCGATTTTTTTATTATCAATGCGATGACGTTTATCTTTTCGCTGCTGATTGTGGTGTTTACCTTATTGACGGATATCTGTTATGCCTGGGCTGACCCGCGAATCAAACTCGAATAATTCGACCCATCAGCCGGGAACGGAAGAGCATATCCCGCCGGGCCGCTCTCTGTGGGCCGATGGGATTCGCCGTCTCCGCAAACAGCGGCTGGCTGTCGTCTGTTTTTGGGTTATTGTCTTCTATCTGGCTTTGGCCGTTTTTGAATGGATTGCGGAGGCCCGCAAATGGGAAACTCCGGCCTTTATTCGCTGGAATGAGATTGTCGGCCCGTCCTATCAGAAGCCGATGGTTCCCTATGAGTGGACGACGGCGGACGGCAAAACGGAAATCCGCCGCGAATGGATGGGGACGGACTTTATGGGCCGCTCGACCCTGCGCCGGACTCTGTATGGGGCCAAGACCTCCATTACAGTGGCCCTTTGTGCATCGCTGATTAGTCTGGCCATCGGCGTGCCGCTGGGAGCTGCCGCCGGCTATTTTCGCGGCTGGCTGGATGAATTGATTATCTGGCTGATTTCCACCCTCAGCACGATTCCTTATCTGCTTTTGCTGATGGCCTTTGCTGTGGTGCTGCGGGACAAGACCATTTTCGGGCTGGAACTGCGCGGCATTACGAGTGTCTATCTGGCAATGGGGCTGACGTCCTGGGTGGGCATCTGCCGGCTTATCCGCGGAGAGTTTATCAAACGCAAAGAGAGCGAATATGTCCTGGCCGCCCGTGCGACCGGCTGTTCCAATGCCCGCATTATCTTTTCCCATCTGCTGCCGAATGTGTTTCACATTATTATCATCGACTTGTCGCTTCGGTTTGTCCATTTCATCCATGCCGAAGTGATTTTGAGTTTTCTGGGGCTGGGGGAAACCGACAAGCCCAGCTGGGGGGCGATGATTGATGCCGCCCGGGCGGAACTGGCCCGCGACGTCTGGTGGGAGATGACCGCCGCCACGATTGCCATCTTTCTGCTGTCGCTGGCCCTGAATCTGTTCGGCGACGCCCTGCGAGACTGTCTGGACCCCAAATTGAGGGTGGACTGAGATGACGGATATTCTTTTATCCATTCAGAATCTTTCGACGCACTTTTCCACGGAGCAGGGGCTGGCCCGGGCCGTTCAGGAAGTCAGTTTCGACATTCTGCGCGGACAGACAGTCGCTCTGGTCGGCGAAAGCGGCTGCGGCAAAAGCGTTACGGCTCTGTCCATTCTGCGGCTGGTGCCTCAGCCGCCGGGGCGCATCGTTTCCGGACGCATTGTCCTCGAGGAGCGCGATTTGCTTTCTCTTACGGAATCTCAGATGCGGCGCATCCGCGGCAATGAGATTGCGATGATTTTTCAGGAGCCGATGACCAGTCTGAATCCGGTTTTTACTATCGGCAGCCAGATTGTCGAGGCGATTCGGCTGCATCAGAAAAAAACCGCCCGTCAGGCCCGTCAGGCGGCTGTGGAGATGCTGGCCAAAGTGGGCATTGCCGACCCCCAGCGGCGATTTGATGAATATCCGCATCAGCTCAGCGGCGGAATGCGGCAGCGTGTGATGATTGCGATGGCGCTGTCCTGCATGCCCAAGCTGCTGATTGCCGATGAGCCCACCACGGCCCTGGATGTGACGATTCAGGCCCAGATTCTCGACCTGCTGCGCCATCTGCGGCAGCAGCAGAAGATGAGCATTCTGCTGATTACTCACGATTTGGGGGTGGTGGCGGAAAATGCCGATTCCGTCGTGGTGATGTATGCCTCACGGGTTGTGGAATCGGCGCCGGTGGAGCCGCTGTTTGCCAAGCCGCTGCATCCTTATACGCGGGGACTGCTTCGCTCGCTGCCGCGGCTCAATGAGCGGCGAGAGCGTCTGGAGGTTATTCCCGGAACGGTACCCAATCCGGTGGATTTTCCCTCCGGCTGCAAGTTTCATCCCCGCTGTTCTATCGGGTGTCGGGACAGGCGATGCCAAACTGAGGAGCCGCCCCTGAAGGAAGTGGTGCCGGGCCGCCGGGTCGCCTGCTGGTATGCGGAAGGATACGGAGGATAAACGGATGGTGTCTGCGGAGAAAAAACCCCTGCTGGAGGTTTGGGACCTTAAGACCTATTTTCCGATACGTGTCGGCTTGTTCGGCCGCACGGCGGGTTTTATCCGGGCTGTGGACGGCGTCAGTTTTCGAATCGACTCGGGTCAAACGCTGGGGCTGGTAGGCGAGAGCGGCTGCGGCAAAACCACAGTGGGGCGGACGATTCTTCGGCTGATTCCCGCCGTCGGGGGCCGGGTCTTTTTTGACGGGACGGATGTGCTGTCGGTGCCGGCCGGCCGGCTCAAGCCCCTCCGCCGCCAGATGCAGATTATGTTTCAGGACCCGTACGGCTCCCTCAATCCTCGGATGAATGTCGAGGCCATTGTCGGAGAGCCGCTGAAAGTCCACGGGTTGGCTTCCACCCGGCAGCGGCGTCAGCGTGTCGTCGAACTGCTTGAGCAGGTCGGGTTGTCCCGCCGCTATCTGGACCGCTATCCGCACGAGTTTTCCGGCGGACAGCGGCAGCGCATCGGGATTGCCCGCGCCCTGGCACTCGGCCCCAAATTCCTGGTCTGCGACGAGCCGGTCAGTGCCCTGGATGTGTCTATTCAGTCTCAAATCATCAATCTGCTGATGGATTTGCAGAAGCAGCTGAATCTGACCTATCTGTTCATCGCCCACGATTTGGCGGTGGTCCGCCATATCAGCGACCGGGTGGCGGTGATGTATCTGGGACGCATTGTCGAGCAGGCCTCTCGGGATGCCTTGTTTGAACAGCCCCTTCATCCTTACACGCAGGCCCTGCTGAGTGCGATTCCCGTCCCAGAGCCGGGCCGCCGCCGCAAACGCATCGTCCTTAAGGGCGAGGTGCCCAGTCCCGCCAATCCTCCGTCCGGCTGTCCGTTTCACCCGCGCTGTCCGTTGGCCGAAGCCCGGTGTGCCCGGGAGGAGCAAACCCTGGCGGAATACGAAAAAGACCACTGGGCGGCCTGCTGGAAGGCGGGCACCCCGCTGGATTGACAAAAACCGGGCGGCCGTATACAATAGAATAGAAAGGAAAACAGCAAACCTATGGAAGCTTCGAACCGGCTTACGCTGACGGAACAGGACGGAGCGGCGATTGCGACCCTGAATGCGGAGTCGGTCAATCTGGCGGAACTGGAGACGATCGCCGGCCTGCTCCGCGAACATATCGCCTCCCGGCGGCCCCAGCGTTTAATTATCGATTTGAGCCGGGTTCGTTTTCTTTCGTCGATGATGCTCGGCCTGCTGGTGGATACCTGGCGGCGTCTGAAGGAGTACGGCGGGCGAATGCGAATCTGCGGCCTTCAGCCCCATCTGATGCGGGTTTTTCGCGTGACTCATCTGGACCGGATCTTTGAATTTTCTTCGGATTGTGCACAGGCCCTCGAATGGTTTCGTCAGAATCCGTAATGGATTCTTCGTATAAAAAAGGGAACAATAAGGAAAGGAGCCGACCGTGTATCTGGACACCCAATTTTCGATTTTCATGGTGAATAAGCCCGGTGTGCTGGCCCGTATTTTGAAGGAAATTGCGGAGGCCAAAATCAACATCGTGGCGCTGACCATGACGGATTCGTATGAACACGGCGTAATGCGCCTGGTGGGAGACGGTGCCGACCGAGTGCGGGCGGTTCTCAAGCGTCTCAACCTCCAGTTCAGTGAAACGGAGGTGCTTTGTGTGAATCTTCCCAACCATGCCGGGGCGCTGGCGACGGTTACGGGCAAGCTGGCGGATGCCCATATCAATATTTCGTATGCCTACTGCACGGCAGGCGCTCGCGGCGGACGCACAACCGGCGTTCTCAAGGTGGCCGATGTCGCCAAAGCGATGAAGGTCCTCGAAGGGCATCTGGAGCCCAAAAAGAAGAAAACCGAACAGTCTGTCCGGCGCAGTCCGACGGTCCGGCGGTAATCGGTCCGCGTTTCTTTTTTGGAAAAGGAATGGTTGCGAAAGGATGGGTTTTATGAGAAAGGATGTCTTATCTTTTGTTTTTGTCGGATTATCAGGTTTGACATCGGCGGTTTTTGCCGCAGACTGGCCGCAGTGGCGCGGTCCGGGACGGGATGGAAAGGTGCAGGGGTTTTCCGCTCCCGCCCAGTGGCCGACGGAGCTGAAGCAGCAGTGGTCCGTGCCGGTAGGGCAGGGAGTCGCCACTCCCGCCCTCGTGGGCGAACGACTCTATCTGTTCACCCGGCAGGGCAAGGAAGAAGTGATTTTGTGTCTGGACGCCCAAACCGGAAAGGAAATCTGGTCCAGCCGCTATGAGGCCGTCGCGGTCACCGGTGCTCCGGGTCGGTTTCCGGGGCCACGCAGTTCCCCGGCCGTCGGGGAGGGCAAGGTGGTCACCCTCGGCGTGGGCGGCGTGGTGTCCTGCCTGAATGCCGAAGACGGAAAAGTCCTGTGGCGGACAGACCCCTATTCCGGTGCCGTCGTGCGGTTTTACACGGCGGTTTCGCCACTGATTGCTGACGGAATGGTGATTGTTCAGCTCGGCAAAGAAGACAACGGCGGTGTCATCGCCTATGATTTGAATTCCGGTCAGCCCCGCTGGCAGTGGACGCAGGAAGGGCCCTCCTATGCCTCGCCGGTTCTGTTGACGGTCGAGGGGAGCCGGCAGGTTGCTGCCTTTACCGACAGGAAACTGGTCGGGCTGGCTCTGGGCGACGGTAAGCTTCTTTGGGAACTGCCGTTTCCGCCGCTGGAACGCTCCTACAATTCCGTCTCTCCCATTGTCGATGGACAAACGGTCTTCTATTCCGGCGCTCAGCGGGGAACGTTTGCCGTCCGGGTGGAAAAGCAGGCCGACGGCTTTTCAGCCCGCTCGCTCTGGGAAAACAAGGAGGTGACCGCCAAATACAATACCCCGGTTCTTCATCAGGGCTTCCTCTACGGCCTTACGGACACCGGCTATTTGTTCTGCCTGAATGCATCCGACGGCACACTCGGCTGGCGCAGCCAGACCCAGTATGACCGCAGCGGCTTTGGCGCGATTGTGGATGCCGGCTCGGTTTTGATGTTTTTGTCGCCGACCGGAGATTTGGTTGTGCTGGAGCCCAATCCGAAGGAGTTTAAGCAGCTCGCCTCGTATAAGGTTTCCCAGACGCAGACCTATGCGCATCCGGTCCTTGCAGGCGGACGCATCTACATCAAAGACCAGGAAAACCTGATTCTCTGGACGCTGGAATAGGCCAAGGAGTTTATCGCACGCCGGTGTAAAACGCCGGAGGTTTTTCGCCCATTCGGTTGATCAGTGTGCCGATGCCTTCGATGGTGCATTCCATCACATCGCCGGGCTGCAGGTAGCGTCCGGTCGCGGCGCCGACCCCGTGCGGCGTGCCGGTGGCTATCACATCCCCCGGCTCCAGCGTCATCAGGTGGCTGAGGAAGGAAACGATTTCATAAACGGTATAAATCATTTCGGCGGTGGAGGCGTTTTGCCGCACTTCGCCGTTGACTTTCAGCGTCATCGGAAGGTTCTGCGGGTCGGCGATTTCATCCGCCGTAACCATCCACGGTCCCAGCGGCAGGAAATCGTCTGACCATTTGCCCATCAGCCATTCATAAAAATCCTTTTCGCCGCCCGCTTCTTTTGGCCGGCCGAAGGTTACCGAGCGGGCCGAAATATCATTGGCAATCGTATAACCGGCAATCACGTTTTTGGCCCGTTCCGGGGAGAGCGCACGAGCCGTCTTTCCGATGATGACCGCCAGTTCAATCTCATAATCCACTTCGTCGCTGTACAGGGGCCAGAGAATTGTTTTCTGATGTCCGCAGGCCGCCGTCGGAGGCATCATAAACGGCCGAATGGGACTTTTTCTGCCCGTCAGATTCGGCAAGTCCTTGTACCGACCCGTTTCCTGAATGTGCTGCGGATAGTTTCCCGCCAACGCCAGAATCTTATTGGGCTTTGGAATCGGAGCCAGCCACATCAGGTTGTCATAAGGAATTTTTTCTGTCGGCCGCTCCAAAACCTTCTGGAGCGTCTCCATTGCTGAGCTGCCTTTAATCAGGATTTCCTTAACGCTGTGAAGGCGGTTTTTCGGGTTATCCTGAGTGGCGATGGGGATGTCAATAAACCCGTCCGGCGTTACAATGCCGCAGGTAACGCGATTGTTGTAAAAACAGGAGGCAAGCTTCATTCCCGACCCTTTCGAATAAAGCCGGATCCTCCGCGAGCCGCGGGAGGTTCCTACAGGTTGTTATTTTGGCGCTTTTTACGGTATTGGAATTCCTTGAAAAAACCTTTGTTTTCTTCTCCATTACCCTATAATCTATCGGATATCCTTTCAAGCAACTTTTGGGAGAATCTGGATGATTTGTTCGGCCGCGATTCAGAGGGAAACCCCCAGCCGCACAAACCGGACAGATATATGTGGACAGGCACGGTCTTGTATATGTCTGTGTTTGCTTTTTTGGGGGTTTCAGTCGGCATCGAACGCGGCGGCATCCTCTTCCGGGCCTTCTTCTGAGCTGATTTGGAAGTCTTTTCAAACTCGTCCAGTACCGCAGTGGCTACCGGAGGCGAAGTTCGGCATTCTTATCTGCTGGGGGCCGTACAGCGTACCCGCCTATGATAACGAATGGTACTTTCGAAATATGTATCTTGAAGACCATCCGGTTTATCGGCATCATCGGGAAAAATACGGAGACCCATCCGGATTCGGCTATAAGGATTTTTTCCCGCTCTTTAGGGCGGAACGTTTTAATCCTGAAGAATGGGCGGCCCTGATGGCAGAAGCGGGGGCACGCTTCGGCGGTCTGGCGGCCGAACATGCCGACGGGTTTTCGATGTGGGCCAGCCGAATCAACCGCTGGAATGCAATGGATATGGGGCCTCGACGAAACATTGCCGCCGAGCTGGCAAGTGCGTTGGAAAAACGCGGGCTGAAGGTGGTGCTGAGCTTTCATCATTCGTCCAATCTCCTCCCGAACACGTTTCCCGCCAAAGCAGGTTGGGATACGGCAGACCCTCAATATGCCGACCTGTATGGAAAGTTTCTCGACCCCGTTGTGGGGTTTGAACGCTGGCTGGTCAAAATCCAGGAGGCCGTTGAGGCTTGCAGCCCCGATATGGTCCTTTTTGAGTCAGGCCTTGAGGGGATTCCGGATTCTTACAAAAGTCGGTTGGCCGCCTTCTTTTCCGGACAGCAGGAGCCATTTGTTTTAGCCGGGCTGCCGCAGGATTTTTCCGCAGGCGCAGGAATTCCGATTCTGGAACCGGCACGCATTCAGACAATCCAGCCCTCTCTCTGGCTGGCTGTTGATTCCATCGGCACAGACAGCCGGTGTTTTACTGAGTCGCTGCATTTGAAATCGCCCCGGGAGCTGATTTATCAAATGATTGATGTTGTCAGCAAAAAGGGAGTTTGGCTTTTGACCATCAGTCCTCGTGCCGACGGAACAATCCCTTCGGATCAGCAGCAGATTCTCTCCGAGATTGGGCGGTGGCTTCGGGTCAATGGAGCGGCGGTTTATTCGACCCGCCCCTGGGACTTTTACGGAGAAGGTGGTGTTTCCCCTGGTTTGGATGAAACAGCATCCGTGCTTCGGTTTACTGCTGATGATAGGGCGCTTTATATCATCATATTCGGCTGGCCGCAAAGTCCTTTGCGGCCCAGGTCCCTGCAGGTGCGTGCCTCCGATTCCCGGTCCCAAGTCACCCTTTTGGGCTTGTCTGATTCCTTGACGTTCCGCGTTGACCGCAATCGCCGATTGGAAATCGATGTGCCCGACCTTCCCCCCTCGCAGCGTCCCTGCCAATATGCGTATGTCTTCAAATTGGAAGGGTTTGATATCCAGGCCGACCCCTTTTACGGGCCTGATGCACTGGTGCTCGAAGCCGCTGCCGCACTCCTCGAAGGAGAACGTCTTCACCGCCGGGAACAAAGCGGTTTGCCCCGGATTATCTGGGAGGACCCGCAGGAGAAAATCCATTGGCTTGTTTCTGTTCGAAAGGCCGGACGCTATGCGGTTCGTCTGGAGGGTTCTGCGGCGATTGGACCGGTTTCGCTGATGCTTTCCTGGAGTTCGGAAAGACTCCAGTTTGTGTTTCCTCGAACAGAGGGCTGGGAAACGCTCCGGTTTGCGGAGGCGGGGACCATCCGCTTTCCGCGGGCGGGAGTCTATCACCTGACGCTTCAGGCAGGGGATTTGAAAAACTGGCGTCCGGTTAATCTGGGCCGGATTCGTTTGGCACCTCAATAGGAGCTGTGTATGAAAATCGCAAGACGTACATTTCTCAAGCAGACTTTGTGGGGATTAGGCGGCATTCTGCTCGGCTGCCGGAGAACGGAGAAAGAATCCGGACCGGCTTTTTGGAATCCGTATGAGAAGGTACCGCTGGGCCGCACGCCCATCCGGCTGTCCCGGGTCGGGTTGGGAACGGGAATGCGGGCTTCGGGCCGGATGTCCAATCAGACCCGCCTCGGACAGGAAAAATTCACCGAGCTGGTCCGCACCTGTCTGGACCGGGGGATTTCGTGGTTTGATGCGGCGGACCTGTACGGCAGCCATTC